>CAYMLF010000058.1:0-11085 GCA_964391275.1 uncultured Candidatus Bathyarchaeia archaeon | reverse complement strand
GGTTTGCTGGGGCAGCTTCCTTTTCGCCAGCCAAATTACCAAGTAAACAGCCACTGTTAAACAAAAAACCCCAGCAACAATCGAAGAAATCCAAACCAAACGAGAAATCCCAAAGAAGCTGTCAGAAGCCTCAGAAGCTAAGCTTACCTTTACCTGATGCTCACCATGAGGATAGTTAAATTCAATAAACCAATTGTTTGAGTTAGACTTTAAGGCATAATCCGCCTTCTTGCCGTCAATGGTGACTTCGGCGGCGTCAGGGTCAGGCAGCAAAGTTTTCAGCACTCTAACTTTAACGTAGCCCACGGTTCCAGATTGCCCAGACGCCACAAAGCTTAGCTCAAGCGTTTTGTTGTTGAAAACAAGCTTTGAAATGGTGCTGTTGGATTCAATCCAGAAACTTGAGGTACTAAAAGTGCTAGGAGGTTTAGCGGCAGGGCTAGGATTTGAAGTAGCAACGTCTTGTGCTTGCACTTGATTAACCAAAAACAAACCGCTAAACAAAACCGCTAAAACAAAAAACCAGCAATAATGCACTCTCACGATTTCACCCCAGAAAAAGCAGAGCACTACAACCTAGCAAATAGTATTTGGAATATAAAAATATAATGAGAAAGAAAAAACGGTTTTTTATCTGATTTTGCGGTCGACAACTCTGCCGTCGGCATCAACCAACTGTATATCCAGCGCCATCTGCCCCACGGCATGCGTTGCACAGCTCAAGCAGGGGTCGAAAGCACGGATAACCGCCTCGACACGGTTCAGCATACCTTCCTGCAACTCGCGGGCTTTAACGTACTTTTTAGCTACCTGCGTGACAGCCATGTTGTAGGCAATGTTGTTGTGTTCTGTGGCGATAACCATGTTGTTCCATGTTATCATGCCTTCAGGGTCAACCTTGTAGTGGTGAATCAATGTGCCTCTTGGAGCTTCAGCCACGCCGACGCCTTCATAATTATTCACGAAAGCTTTAGAGGTAACATGGTCTGAGAGTATGTCGGGGTCTTCAAGCAGACTCTTAGCGGTTTCTACGCAAAACAGCGTTTCAATCAACCGTGCATAATGATACTGAAAAGTGCTTTGGAGAACGCCGTTTTTGCCCAGTTTCTTGAATTCCTTGAACTCTTCATCAGCCAATGGTGTTCCACAGTGCGAGGCAACGTTAAGCCTAGCCAATGGTCCTACACGGTAAGCGCCGTCTGGGTAACCGATGGCTTTGAAGTACGGAAACTTCATGAATGACCAAGGCTCAACTGCTTCTCCGATAAAGTCACGGTACTTTGTTGGGTCAACGCATTCTGCCGCTACATTGCCGTTCTGATCCATGATTCTGATTTTGCCGTCGTAATGCTCTAAACCGCCGTCAGGCGTGACAAGCCCCATGTAGTAGCTTGGGAAGTTGCCAAAGTTTTCAACCTCTTCCTCAAAGCCATCAAGCATTTTCTTGTACATCTCCAAAGTCTTCTGTGTCGTGTCTAACGCTTCAGGCAAACTTTCACGCAGATAATCAGCCCTCTCTTTAGTCAGCGGCCACTTGGCTCCACCAGGCACTATCCACTCGCTTGAATGAATCTTTTTGCCAGCAACCTTCTCAATGATTTCTTGACCGAACTTGCGAAGCTTGATGCCTTTAAGCGCCAATTCAGGGTTCTTTTCCATAACGCCGAAAATGTTTCTTTGCGCTGGGTCTGAGTCAAAACCTAACAGCAGGTCAGGTGAGCATAGATGGAAAAAGTTCAACGCGTGAGACTGGATAAGTTGCCCCATATGCATCAGCCGTCTTAGCAGTACAGCGGCTTTAGGCAGGTTAACCCCGACAATGGCATCACAAGCTTTTGCAGAAGCTATAAGATGGCTCACTGGACATATACCGCAGGCACGTGACGTAATGCTTGGCATCTCATAAAATGGTCTGCCCTCAGTGAATTTTTCAAACCCTCGAAAGTCAACCACTTTAAAGAGCGCCTCCTTCACTGAATCATCACTGTTTAACAGGATAGTAACTTGAGCGTGCCCTTCAATACGTGTAACAGGCGCAATAACAATCTTCTTTTCCACGTTTGTTTTAACCATATTTTGATCTTCCCTCCATGTTAGGTGTTCTACCAGCCAACAACTCAGTTAACACATAGTTAATCAGGTCAGCAGACGGTGGACACCCAGGAATAAAATAGTCAACTTTAACCACTTCATGCAGAGGCCTAGCTTTAATCAACAATTTAGGAACCGCGTTTGGAATGGCAGCGTTGAGGTCAGCTGGGTCTTTGTAGGCTCTTTCAAGAATTGCATGGTCACTGTCAACCCATGAATTTCTAAGGGCAGTAACGTTGCCAGTTACAGCGCAGTCACCAAGAGAAACCAAAACCTTAGTGCGACCCCTGGCTATCTTGAGCATATGCAGCTGCTCCTCGTTTGCCACAGCACCCTCAATCAACGTAACAGCAACATTTTCTGGAAACTCCTTCACGTCAGCAATTGGGCTGTGAACAAGCGTTATCTTTTTCGCAAGGTCAACAAGCCGCTCATCCTGATCCAAAAAAGACATGTGGCAACCTGAACAACCGCTCAACCAAATAGTGGCAACACGAACTCTCGAATTACTGGTCATTTACGGCTCCTCCTTTCCACGATAAACTCAGCAATATCCTTGTTCTTTGTATGCTCAATAGGTTCCCCCTCAATGTAAATCGCCCCCACAGGACAAACCTTAGCGCATTTACGGCATGAAGTACACGAGCAAGAGTTTCGCCAGTTCTCATCTAAATCCATGATAACCTGAGAATCCTTGCCTCTAAGCTTAAGGTCAAGAGTGTGAACGCCTTCAATCTGGTCACAAACCCGAATGCACCGCGTACACAAAATACACCTGTTACGGTCAATAACTAAGAAATCATGAGTAGAATCAACCCTGTCACTGCTGAAATTGCGCTCCAGCATCACATGGTCAACCCCAAGCTTGTTTGCCATAGCCTGCAACTCGCAATGTTCGTTGGCAACGCAAACCGCGCAGATGTGTGTTCGCTCAGCAAGAAGCATCTGAATCACCATTTTCCGATACTCCTTAAGCTTCTCAGAGTTAGTAGTAACTTCCATTCCTGAACTAACAGGCGTTATGCACGCAGGAAACAGCTTAGGCGAACCGCTGATTTCAATAAGACACAATCTACAGCCGCCGTAAGGCGTTAAACCTTCCAAGTTGCAAAGCGTAGGAATAATAATGCCGTTATCCTTGGCAGCCTGCAAAATCATCGTACCTTCACGAACAGAAACCTCCACACCGTCAATCTTCAACTTCACAGTTCCAACACTCATGTTCAAACCTCCTCATGCTTTTCATTGAAACATTTGCCGGCTCGACAATCCTTTTTCGCAATGTGCTCAATATACTCGTCCTTAAAGTACCGCAGAGTCGTTAAAACCGGGTTTGGCGCTGTTTGCCCTAAACCGCAAAGGCTTGCCTCGCGAATGAAAACGCCAGTTTTCTCCAGAGTAGAGATATCCTCCATTTTGCCAGAGCCATTCATGATGTTGTCAAATATGTCTTTAATCCGAATTAACCCTGCCCGGCAAGGAGTGCATTTACCACAGGACTCGTCAACACAGAATTCAGTAAAGAACTTGGCTGTATCAACCATACATGACTTGTCGTCAAGAACAACTATTCCGCCTGAACCCATAATTGCCCCCACACGAGTAAGCGAGTCATAATCAATCGGCAACTCAAGCAAAGTATCAGGCAGACAACCGCCTGATGGACCACCAACCAAGACAGCCTTGAACTTTCTACCCTCTGCAACTCCACCGCCGATGTCAAACACGACTTCCCGCAAAGTTATGCCCATGGGAACCTCGATAAGCCCCGGATTGTTAGTCTTACCAGTCAAAGAGAAACATTTAGTTCCAGTGCACTTTGGCGTGCCAATTCTGCTGAACCATGCACCGCCATTCTGGATAATAATAGGTATGTTAGCAAGCGTTTCCACGTTCTGAATCAACGTAGGCTTCCCATATAACCCCGAGTTTGCAGGGTAAGGAGGACGCGGACGAGGCATAGCTCTGCGACCTTCAACAGAAGCAAGAATCGCTGTTTCTTCTCCAGCAACAAAAGCTCCAGCGCCAAATCTTAGTTCAAGGTCAAACTTGAATGAGGTATCAAGCACTTTGTCGCCCAACAGAGAAATCGATTTCGCCTGAGCAATCGCCTTCTGCAATGTTTGAATAGCTAAAGGATACTCTGACCTAATGTACAAGTAACCTTTTTCAGCGCCAATCGCGTAAGCCGCAATCAACATGCCCTCGATAATGGCGTGCGGGTCTGCTTCAGCTAAAGTGCGGTTGGCAAACACTCCAGGGTCACCTTCATCCAAGTTGGCAACAATATACTTTGGCGAACCGTGAGCTCGAGCTACAAGCCCCCATTTCTGCCCAGTTGGAAAGCCTGCTCCGCCTCGTCCCCTAAGACCGCTAGTGGCAACTTCGTAGATGACGCCCTGAGGAGTCATAGTCGCCAAACATTTGACAACGGCGGAGTAACCACCTGCAGCAATGTAATCTTGAATTCTTTGAGGGTCAATTTTTCCAGCGTTCCTTAAAACTAGACGATGCTGTTTTTTGTAGAAGCCCTCGTTTTTGTAGAGCATATCCTTTATGGGTAAACCAAGAACTATGTGGTCTCTGACAATGTTTCGCACTTTATCAAGGGTTACATTCTGATACAGGTAATCGCCAGGTTCAATCATCACGGCTGGACCAACCGCACAAGTGCCAGGACAACCTGTACGGGCAACCTTGCATTCTTTCTCTACCCCAAACTCCTTAACTGCATCTTCAAACGCCTTCAAAATCTTCAAAGACCCAAGTGGAACACACCCGCTTGAGCAGCAAACGTTGATGCGGTACTTGTAAGCTCTCTCAAAATCTACTTCTTGCTCAGCGATTTTTTGAATATCAGACAGATTCAGATTCAGCCCCTCCGAGCACTTCTTTAATTTTCTTTATAACAACCTCTTTTGTGGCTTTAGGAATAACTTCATCATCAACCACTATAGTCGGCGCCATAGCACAAGCGCCTATACAGCGAGTAGCAAAAACAGAAAGTTTGCCGTCAGGTGTAGATCCGCCCCGCTTCACTTTAAACTCTTTTTCAACAGCTTGCACAATTTCTTCAGCGCCCCTTACATAGCATGCAGTACCTAAGCAACTCGTTACTACATGCTGACCAGGTTTTCTTAGTTTAAAAAAGCTGTAGAAAGTTGCAACACCAAAAACCTTGCTTGGGGGAAGATTCAATGAACCCGAAATATCCATCAACAAATCTCTGTCAAGGAACCCATATATTTCCTGGGCACGATGCAGGATTTCTAAAAGAGCATCCTCTTGATATTCATGTTCTTTAAACACTTTTTCAAGCATTAGACGGTGGTTATCCTTTTGCACAGTCTGTCCTCCGCATTTTATGTTTTAAAATAACTCTTTCCTTAGGCTAACTAAACTTGGTTGTATAAAAATATAGGGGAAAGAGGTACCAATAATACTTTTAAAAAAGAGTATATAAAATGACGCTCAAACACTAACTTGGAACCTGAGCCTATGCAGGAGCAGCTTCTCTAGAATGCTGCTTAACGGAACTCTTCATTTCTGGAGCTTTAGATTCCTCCACAGGCGGTTCTGGAAGGCTAATTGCAGCATTTAGTGGCTTTTCAAGTCTAGAGCATCGAATATCAATGTCTTCCTCTTTAAGGTTAAGGGAAGCCTTCACAGTGCCATCTTCAATGTAATCGATTGTAAAGCCCATCTTTTTAGTGAGACTCAAGGCACGGTAATTGTCAGGCAGCATTATAGCGTAAACGCTTTCAACACCCTTCTCTTTAGCAATATCAAGAGTATAATCAACCATTTTTGTTCCTAGTCCTAAACCTTGCCATTGATCACTAACGATGAACGCCGTTTCCCCATGTTTACCATCAGTTTCAATACTGACACGGCTAACACCCAAAATCTTTCTTTTTCCCTCTTCAACAATTTCAGCCACTATAGCGATTTCACGGTCATAGTCAATGTTACAGTAGCGAACACGAACTTCATGCGGCGTATCCCTTAGCATCTGGAAGAAGCGGTAACGGATGGATTCTTCAGAGAAACTCTGGAACATTTCAAGCCAAAGAGGTTCATCTTCTGGCTTTATAGGTCTTAATAGGACTTCTTGACCGTTCTTTAATGTCCAAAGCAACTCGTATTTTTTCGGGTAAGGGCTAATAACAATGTGTTCGTGAGGATCTAGTTTTTTGCAGACTTTCTCTTTGTCAATTAGTATTCGCGCGTCAAGAATTGAAGCATCGTTCTCGTTGATAAGCATGGGATTAATGTCGATTTCTTTGATTTGCGGAAAATCAACAAGCAACTGTGAAAAAGTCAACAGTGTCTCGTCAAGCTTTTTGAGATCCACTGGTTTTGAGCCTCGATAGCCTTTGAGCAGCTTGTAAACTTTTGTTTCTTCAAGCATTCTATGAATCAACGTCGTATTCAATGGCGGCAAAGCAATCGAGTAATCCTTGAAAAGCTCTACCCCTACTCCACCCATGCCGAATAAGATGATTGGACCAAAAACAGGGTCTTTTTTACCGCCAATAATGATTTCATGACCCTTACGCTCAACCATTGGTTGAACGGTTACACCGATTATTTGGGCAGTTGGGTCATGTGCAGTTGCTCTTTGAATGAGAAGCTCAAATGCTTCACGAACTTCGGTTTCAGAGTGAATGTTCAAGATTACTCCCCCAACATCGCTTTTGTGGACAATTTGGGGTGACAGAATCTTTAACACCACTGGAAAACCCATTTGCTGAGCATAAGCAACTGCTTCGTCAACGTTGTTTGCTACTTCTGTACGGACAACAGGGAAATTGTAGTATTTTAGAATCTTTTTAGCTTCATCTTCGGTTAAGATTTCACGGTCTTCCATTGCAGCGGTTCTAAGAATCACATTAACTGGACGTTTCGGTGGGGAAGCATCGACTGGAAACTCTTCAGGGGTCTCATACAACAAACTAACATTAAGCTGGTAATGATACATAGTCATGTATGTCCGTATTGCCTGCTCAGGAGTTGAATAAGTCGGTATGTTGTTAGCGTTAAGTATCTTGTTTGCTTCTGCAACCGCACCTGAACCCATAAGTGACGTTACAATAGTCTTAGTTTGATAGGATTTGCTCTTCACTAGTTCAACAATGCTTTTAGCTATACCAACCGCGTCTGAAACCGCTTGCTGGGTAAAAACAATTGCAATCCCATCCACGTTTTCATCGTTAAGGCATGCCTCAAGTGCAACTTTGTACCTCTCAGCTGATGCGTCACCTAATACATCAATGGGGTTGCCGTGACTCCAGAAAGGAGGCAAAGCAGCGTTAAGACCGTCAATAGTCTTCTTGCTTAACATCGCAAGTTGCCCTCCTTGAGCAATCAAAGCATCAGTGGTCATTACACCTGGACCACCTGCGTTAGTGATAATTGCCATTCTCTTTCCTTTTGGCAACGGTTGGGTACCCAAAACTTCTGCTGCATTAAACAAGTCAGCAATTTCGTCAACACGAACTACACCTGCACGTTTAAAAGCAGCATCGTAAACATCGTCTTGACCTGAAAGGGAACCTGTATGAGAAGCTGCTGCTTTAGCGCTTTCACTAAACTTGCCTGATTTAACAACAATTATGGGTTTTGTTCGGGCAAAATGACGTGCTGCACTCATAAATTTTCGAGCGTCAGTTATGCCTTCAATGTACATGAGAATACTCTTTGTTTTAGGGTCACTGCCAAAAAAGTCAATTAAATCGCCAAAGTCAACGTCAAGCATAGAACCAACAGAAACAAAGTTGCTAAAACCAATATTTTCACTAATAGCCCAGTCTAAAATTGCTGAGCCCAAAGCGCCGCTTTGAGAAATAAAAGCTATTTTTCCAGCTTTTGGCACTTTATCCAAGAAAGTTGCGTTAAGATTATTTCTTGGACGGATAAGCCCGATACAGTTTGGACCAATAACTCGTATGTTATATTTTTTCGCTATTTCAGCAATCTTATCTTCTAAGGCTTTACCTTCAGGACCAGTCTCTTTGAAGCCTGCTGAAACAATAATTGCACCTTTAACATGTGCCCTTCCACATTCATCCATGATATCTGGAACTATTTTTGCCGGAGTAGCAATCATCGCTAAATCTATAGGCTCGCCTATTTTATCAATTGACGGATAGGTTTTGACGCCAAGAATCTCTGGCTTTCGAACATTGACAAAGTATACTTTGCCTGTATAGCCTAATTGAGTAAAATTTTTAACAATTGCATAACCTACTGAGCCTTCAGAATCACTTGCACCAATGATAGCTACGCTTTGAGGATTGAAAATCTTGTCGAGATTAAGGGTACCCATTTGTTTTCCTCTATCTATACCGTGATTCGTACTGAAGAAGTTTGAATTAAAGGTTATGCATCGAACATTCAGACTTTTATAAGAGAATTAACAAAAACATAGAAAAAATTACCTAATTTACTATAAATCGTTGGGAGTTATCGCTTAAAGCGTCACCGGAAATACTTTTTTATCTGGTCAAGCGATAAAACAGCCACACCATTTTCAGCAAGTAGACGCTCTGCCTTTTCCACGTCGCTGGGCCTTAAAATCAACGCCACTTCCCCGTCAACATGTACAGCAGACGAATAAGCATATTCAATGTTTATTCCAGCGTCCCCTAGAAGCTTTGTGATTTTTGATAACCTGTTATCTTTTGAGACAAAAATCGCGGTAACTTCCGTGTTCTTTTTCGATTTAGCTAAGTTAAACTCGGCTTCCTCCAAAAAAGCAGCCGCCCCTTTGGGGTCTTCCGCAATAATTCGTATTAAACCAAACTCGCCAGCCTCAGCTATTGATAAAGCAAACACCATAATTTTGTTTTTATCGAGTTGAGACATGGCTTCAAACAAGGAACCAGGCCTATTATCTAGGAATACACTTACTTGGGTTATGGGCAAACAGTTCACGCCTCACTCATCAGATAGCATACTTTCATTATTTATATTTTAAGAATAATCAGCAAAATGGGAAAACAAGTATTACGTTGAAACGCTATAAATCTGCCAAACTTTATATTTCCACAGCTTTATACATACCGCCAACCATTGGAGAGAGCATGTTGCTAAGCTGCATGGAAGTATCAAAACGGTTCGGCGGACTACAGGCGTTAAAAAACGTTGACTTAATGGTTAAACAAGGCGAAATAGCTGGGCTAGTCGGACCAAATGGTTCAGGAAAATCAACACTTCTAAACCTCATTAGTGGTGTGTACAAACCTGACTCAGGCAAAATAACTTTTCTAAACGAGGATATCACAAAACTTGCCCCATACGCTATTTGCAGTAAAGGCATAACTAAAACAGCGCAAACTGTACAATCCTTCCCTGACATGACGGCTATTGAAAACGTTCAAATCAGCGTTTTATTTAACGAGAAAAAAGCCCAAACAAAAATCGATGCTTTAGCACGCTCAAAGGAGCTTTTAGAATTCGTAAATTTAAGCAGTGAAAAATTTGAATTACCCGCTAAAAGCCTAAATGTTATTGAGCTTAGAAAGATTCAGCTGGCTAAAGCCTTAGCAACCAGCCCCAAACTGCTTTTGCTAGATGAGCTTTTGACAGGGTTGACCCCTAAAGAATCTGATGAAGCCATACGGCTGGTTAAACTAATCAATAAACAAGGTGTAACAGTGCTTATTGTTGAGCACATAATGCGTGTCATAATGGGACTCTGTGACCACGTAACGGTGTTACATCATGGCGAAAAAATCTGTGAAGGACCCCCTAAACAAGTAGTAAACAACGAACACGTTGTAAAAGTGTACTTAGGCAAAAGATTCACACTATGCGAGGAAACTTGGCATGTTAGAAGTAAACAATATTTCAGCAGCCTATGGCATGGTGCAAATTCTTCGAGATGTCTCGTTCAAGGTTAAAGAAAAAGAAATAATCAGTATCATTGGTCCAAACGGTGCAGGAAAAACTACGCTGGTAAAAACCATCATGGGCTTGTTACCTCCAAAAACAGGCACTATAAGTTTCAAAGGAGAAAACATCGAGAAATCTCCACCGTACGAAATCGTGAAAAAGGGAATTACCATGATTCCTGAAGGTAGAGAAATATTTCCACACATGACCATTGAAGAAAACTTGATGCTAGGCGCTTACACAGTAAACAGCAAAGAAAAAATAAAAGAGACAAAAGAAAAAGTGTACCAAATTTTTCCAGTTCTCAAAAAGAAGCAGAAGGCACTTGCTCAAACCCTCAGCGGTGGAGAACAACAAATGCTCGTTATCTGCAGAAGCTTGATGTCAAATCCTCAACTTCTAATTCTTGACGAACCCTCGTTGGGGTTAGCACCTATCATAGTAGAGAAAGTTCTCGATACCGTACGCACCATTAACGAAGAGGGCGTCACTGTTCTACTGGTCGAACAAAACATTCACGACAGCTTAAACGTTGCCGACCGAGGATACGTTCTAGAAGAGGGCAACATCATCTTGGAGGGCAAGAGTAGGGAACTCTTATGTAATAGTCACATAAAGGAAGTGTATCTAGGCCTATAACAGAGAGGGGCACAAATGGCTAACGATAAATATTGGAACGAAAAAATCGAAACCCTGCCACCTGAAGAAATAAAAAAAATCCAGCTTCAAAAACTCAAAGAACAAGTCAAACACTGCTATGAAAACAGCGCTTTTTACCGTAAAAAATTTGACAGTGTTGGCTTAAAACCTGAAGACATTAAATCCTTGGAAGATTTACAAAAAATTCCCTTCACCGTTAAATCAGATTTAAGAGACAACTACCCTTTTGGCATGGTCGCCGCCAAATCAGATGAAATCGTGGAAATCCATGCTTCAAGCGGAACCACAGGCAACCCAATCATCGGCTCATACACTAAAGGCGACATGGATGTTTGGCAAGAACTTATGGCACGCTGCATCTACACTGTAGGCGGAAGACGCCAAGACATCATACACATAGCGTATGGCTACGGCTTGTTCACTGGAGGCTTAGGCTTC
>CAYMLF010000057.1:2793-11413 GCA_964391275.1 uncultured Candidatus Bathyarchaeia archaeon | reverse complement strand
AAAAAACACAAGCTCTCCTGCAAAGTCTGGATAGAATACAACAACAAACCCTTAATCGGCAAAGGCGGCGCAGAAATCCTACAAGCCATCGACAAAATAAAGTCAATTTCTAAAGGCGCTGATTCGCTTGGCATGTCTTACCGTTACGTTTGGAACTACCTCCAAGACATCTCCAACGTCTTGGGAGCACCAATAATTGAAACCTACAAGGGCGGCAAAGACGGCGGAGGCGGCGCAAAACTAACAGAATTAGGCAAAAAACTTCTTGTCGAGTACAAGCAGGCAGAGCGTTACTTAGACACAGTCATATCGTCGGAGGTGAAAGGTTTGAAGTTAAGTGCAAGAAATCAACTTAAAGGAAAAGTAGTTGCCGTGGAAAAAGGCGTAATAACCGCAAAAGTCAAAGTTGAAGTAAATGTACCCATAACGGTAACTGCAGTCATAACCAAAGAAGCCGTGGAAGAATTAGATATTAAAGAAGGAGACGAGGTTGCAGCAATCGTTAAATCAACCGAAATAATGATTGCCAAGCCAGCATAATTTTTATTCTACCACATACCGGTAGGTTACGTGTTCGCCTGCAGTAGTGCTTTTTCGCGTGATTTTCAAGACATCGCCGGGTTTTGCGCCGATGACTTTGACTGCTGGGTCGCCTGACTTGACCTGTGGCATCTGAAAGGGTTTCACTTTAAACTGGGTTAGCAGTTGGTTCTTTTCTTTTTCACTTAAAATTTCATGAAACGGCACTAAACCATGCTCAAAAATGTCAAACACTGGGAACGATTTAGGCAATAACTCCACGTTTTTCTTTTTAGCCCCAAGCTTCACCGCGTGGGTGTAGCGTCCTTCAGTAACGACGATGGCGCGGTCGATTTCTTTCTCCTTCATTATCTTATAGAGCGTATTCATGGCTGCAATACCCACGGTGGCTTCACCGAGAATGCACCAGACTATAGCGCGCTCCTTGTCTTGAGGAATATCAATAATGTAGGCGTATGCACCTTCAAAAGGTTCCTTCTTGACAAGTTTATACTTTCTTAATTTAATAAGAACATCTGCTTTTCGTTCTTCAATTGTTAATGCTTTAGTTGCTTTAGTACTCAAACCGCAAACCCTCAAAGTAAGATACGCGAAACCATTACAAACTTATACCCTTAAACTTTTCCCTTCAAAAAAAGAGCGATACCACAAAAAAGTGGTATCTAATATGAATTTTCATGCTTTCCAGTATGCATTTGCCCCATTTTATGCCTAAAAAGCGTCTTTACGTCGCCAGATTGCTAAAACACGCTATCAGATATCTTCGTCGCGGGTAAGCTTTCGCTTTGCTTCCCCGAATTTCTCCTTTGCCTTACCCTCAACTTGCTCCATTCTGCCCTTAGCCTTAGCTTTTTCATCACCCGTTAAATCGCCTGCTGCCTCACGAAGTTTGCCTTTGACTTGTTTTCCTTTTCCTTCTACTTCTTCATCACTCATAAAACAATATTCGTGTGGCAGTTATACTAAATTAATGGCAACTAAACGCTAAATAAGCGGATTTCAGGCTTTCACAAGTTTGTAGCCGATTTTGTTGCCCATGCCGTAAGTGTAAGCTAAATTGATAAGCACGTTAGCCATAGCCTCCAAATAGCGAGCTGTTTTAAGCGGTCCACAATCAACAGGGTCAAAACCGATGTCCCGAGTCAACTGGGCAACGATTCGCTTAGCGTTCACGTCATCCCCAGCAATGAAAGCCGTCAACTGCTCATCCCCCACTTTAGCAGTGCTTTGATTTGGCGCAAAAACCGTGTTAAAAGCCTTCACTATGTACGCTTTAGGCAGTTTCTTCTGGTTTTCTTCTGCAGTGGAAGTGGCGCAGTTTATGGCTAACTCCATATTTGGCCCCAACGAGTTCATAACGTCAATCACCACTTTGCCGTCAGCAAACGGCTTAATTTCCTCAACAGCATTATCTGCCTGAGCATGGGGAACCGCGAGAACGATGACGTCAGCCCACTTAGCGGCTTCAGAAACAGGCTCAGCTGGGTCGCGATGGCCAAATTTGACCTCGTGCTTGCCGTTTAAGCCTGCACAGAGTGCGCTGCCAACGTTGCCTTTCCCGATAATTCCAACCTTCAAAAATTTAACCTCAAATATGTCAGTGCTGGCGGCGTTGATTAGACGTTGTGACTGCATTATGCCTACAACAAGTGCTTCTATGGGAAACAGAGGGGTCAACATATACGATTAGAAATTGTGGCTTTAGGACCTCTTTCTTGCCAGCCAAACAAAAATGACGGCAGCAACAATTAAACCTACTGCGACAGCGACGGTTGCCACGTCCCAAATCCAGCTTGGAACCCCTACCTCTTGCTCGTTCGCCGCTGAATTTATGGTTACTTGATGGCTGCTATGCTGGTAAGTAAACGCTACAATCCATGAATGCGCATTCAAATCTAAACTGTAGCCTATCGGGTTTCCATCAAGGTAAACTTGCATGTTATCAGCGGTTGGCATGAACGCTTTTGCTATGGTAATTTTGACGTAACCGCTTGTACCGTCTGGTCCACTAACAATGAATGATACTTGAGGCAAACCAGCATCAAAAGAGAAAGCTGAGACGGTGCTGTTTGATTCAATATTAAAGTAGTTTGCATCTATAGTCGCTGACGGCGTCGTTGGCGACATACTTGTTGGAGTAGAGACAGTTGGAGTGGGATTGAAGGTGGGTGTCGGCGGCAAATCTGTTGCATCGGGCGCGTTAGGGTTGGGTTCAGATAGAAACGGCGTGAAATTAACGGTTCCTAAATCAAAATTGTTTTTGAAATCGTAAATTGACGCGCTAATTGTGGCTATGTCAGTTGTTCCCCACCAGTTATTTGTAGCGTCAATGTCAAGTGCGCTCCACTGGCTCAAGAAGAGGTTGTATTTTCCGTTGTTGGCAAAATTGTTGAATTTAATGATGTAATTGGATTCCTTAAAGTCTAGAATTCTTAAACCTACTTCTCTATTGTTGATTATAGTGTTATTTCGTATTGTTGGGCTCATCATAACGCCCATACTTATGCCAGCTCTGTTATTTTTTATCAAGTTTTTTTCAATAATTAACGCTGATGGATTAAACGGTCCAGCCCCAACAGAATATAATTGAATGCCCGTGTCGCAATCCATAATTGTGTTTTCACTAATCAGGATGGTCTGGGATTCAGTAAGAGAGCCCACGGTAATGCCTTTATTTGTAATTGTGTTTTTGGAAAACACTGCCTCACCGCCATTAACATAGATGCCGCCTGTGACGTGATTATTCAAAATCCGCGGAGAGCAATTTTCAATGTGAACCTGACAGTTAATAACGTTATTAGCTATTTTAGGCGAACAACCTTGAATGGTTAAACATCTTTCAATATTTGAGGTAATCACTGCATTCTCTATGATACAACCAGAACCAGTTAGCTCATTATAATCAACACTGTCGGTTGTAAACTTGAACTTTCCACCGTTGAAATAAATTTTTTCGCTATTGGAGCCTTTTGCAATCAAGGTTCCTTCCACTTGCAGGTAAATCTGACTATTAGAATCAAAATTCATGTTCACGGTAACTCCTGGCTCAATGGTTAGGGTTACTCCATTTTTTATAAGAGTCTTTGCAGTAATTGTATATGGACTATTAGCTTTGGTCCAAGTGGTATCTGAACTTATCACTCCAGAAAACTCTGTTGCACCTTGAACAGGTGAACACACAAAAAATAGACCACACACTAACAAGGCCAAGATGAATGCAACCAAGACGTTCTTCACTTTTATGCATCCTCAAATAGCCGTTAACGTGTTGGTGCTCTTATGCCTTATGGATACACAAACAAAAGTTATTCTTTATATAACTGAGCAAAAAAAGAGTTAGATACGTAGTACAACTTTTTCTGTGTACTTACGAATGATTCCCGCAAACTCATTCAACGTTTCAGGCGCATAAGGATGCAACGTCTGAAACCGCTTATCCAACGTTTTCTCAGGCACAAACTGCTGCAACGCATGAACTCTAGAGCCCTTAGTCAACTCGCCGATGCGGTCAGCATCCTGCAACGTAACCAGTTCAGGCACAATGGTAGTTCGGAACTCGTAGGGCACTTTTCCCATTTTAAGAATCTCCAAAGTCTTCATAAGCGCGCTAGTGTCTTGGGCGCCAAGCAGCTTGTACTTTTCAGGGCAAGTCTTAACGTCAACCGCCACAAAATCCACGTAGCCAAGGCATTCCTCAAGAACCTCTGGGAAAAACCCGTTCGTATCCAACTTCACATGGAACCCACGCTCTTTCAGTTTAGCCAAAAACTTGGGCAACTCCTTGTGCATACAGGGTTCCCCGCCAGTGATGACTACGGAGTCAACGTATTTCTTGCGGCTCTCCAAAATCTCCAGCGCAGCACCTTCCTGCAGAAACGGCGGCTGAGGGTCAGTAGCGATTTCCCAGTTGTGGCAAAATGGGCATCGCAGGTTGCAGCCGGGAGTAAAGAGCACGCTAGCTATTCTGTCTGGGTAGTCAAGAAGACTTGTTTTTTGTAACCCGCTAAACTTCAATTCATTTTTCACCTTGACACTGCCAATGGGGCTGAAGCTATGACGGCTGAACGGTCAAAGGTTTTGCGCATGGCAAACTCTGCTTGTTTCCCATCGTTCCACTGGTCAACAGGACGCAGGTAACCGACTACACGCGAGTAAACCTCGCTGGCTGCGCCACAGACTGGACACTGCTTGTGCTCTCCAGCAGTGTAGCCGTGGCTTGGGCAAATACTAAACGTCGGCGTCAATGTGAAGTAGGGCAGTTTTGAGTTCCAAGCAACTTTCTTGATTAGTTCAGCAGCGGCTTTCCACGAGTGCAAACGCTCGCCAAGGAATATGTGAAATACTGTTCCGCCCGTGTACAGAGACTGAAGTGATTCTTGATTCTCTAAAGCGTCAAAGAGGTCACCGTTAAAGTCTACAGGCAACTGTGAAGAGTTCGTGTAAAACGGCTCGGCATGATTCACGTACACTTGCTGCTGATTGGCAAAGACGATGTCACGGTAACGTTTCTTGTCAATACGAGCCAAACGGTAAGAGGTGCCTTCAGCAGGAGTAGCTTCAAGATTGTATATGCAACCTGTTTCCTCTTGGAAATCAGCTAAACGTTTACGAATAAACTCCAACGTTTTAACTGCAAACGCTTTACCCTCGTTTGAAGCGATGTTTACGCCAAGAAGGTTCAGTACAGCCTCGTTGATGCCGACTATGCCAATGGTTGAGAAATGGTTCTTCCAGTATTTGCCGTGACCTTCCTTAACCAGGCGCAGGTACCGACGTGAATACGGGTACAAACCGTTGTCAGTGAATGCCTCAAGGATTTTACGTTTAATCTCAAGGCTGGATTTGGCAACTTCCATCAAAGAGGCTAAACGCTCAAAGAACTCGTCCTCGTCTTTGGCTAAGTAACCGATTCTTGGAATGTTCAAGGTTACAACGCCGATGCTGCCTGTTAACGGGTTGGCGCCAAAGAATCCGCCTCCACGTTTACGCAACTCACGGTTGTCAATGCGTAGTCGGCAGCACATGCTGCGTACGTCTTCAGGTTTCATGTCGCTGTTAACAAAGTTGCTAAAGTAGGGCACGCCGTATTTTGCGGTTACTTCAAAAATCGCCTGAGACACTGGCGAGTCCCAGTTGAAGTCTTTTGTTATGTTGTATGTTGGGATTGGGAAGGTGAACACGCGGCCTTTTGAGTCGCCTTGACGCATGATTTCAGCAAACGCCATGTTGAACATGTCCATTTCCTTAGTCATGTCGCCGTACGTGTCTTGTGTTACTTTGCCGTTGAAGAGAACAGCCTCGTTCTTCATGAAGTCTGGAACCGTCAAGTCCAAGGTTAAGTTTGTGAAGGGTGTCTGGAAACCGACGCGTGTGGGCACATTCATGTTAAAGAAGAATTCCTGCAACGCTTGCGCCACATCTTTCTGTGTTAAGTTGTCGTAGCGTATGAAGGGGGCTAGGTAGGTGTCAAAGTTGCTGAACGCTTGTGCACCTGCAGCTTCGCCTTGCAGAGTGTAGAAGAAGTTTACCACTTGACCCAAAGCGGTTCGGAAGTGTTTTGCTGGTTTGCTTTCGATTTTGCCTGCAACTCCGCCGAAGCCTGAAAGAAGCAGGTCGCTCAGGTCCCAACCGACACAGTATGGTCCCAAGACGCCTAGGTCGTGAATGTGGAGGTCGCCTGAGAAGTGGGCTTCCGCAATTTTGGCTGGGTATATGCGGCTTATCCAGTATTTTGCGATTACTGTTGATGAGAGGTAATTGTTTAAGCCTTGCAGTGAATAGCTCATGTTGCTGTTTTCTTTTACTCGCCAGTCCTCGACTTCAAGGTACTGGTCTACCAAATCAGCTGAGCTTAGCAAAGCGGCGAGTTCACGCATGTCATTGTGCTGTTTACGGTACAGAATGTAGGCTTTAGCGGTTGAGGCGTGCCCGTTTTCGATTAAGCGTTTTTCCACGAGGTCTTGAATGTCCTCCACCGTGGGAACGCCGTCGTCGCCATAGAGCCGATTCAGTTCAGCTACGACTTCGTCGCTTATGCGTTTTGATTGTTCTTTGTCTTTTCCGCCCACTGCTTTAGCGGCTTTCCAAACGGCACTGGTTATTCGTTCTTGGTCAAAGGGTTCTAATTTACTATCACGTTTTAATACAAACTTCATTGTTTTTTTACCTCCAAAAGTAATCGCCTGAAATCTTCAGGCTCCTCAAATTTCTTGTAAACAGAAGCAAACCGAATGTACGAGACACGGTCTATATTTTTTAGGTACTTCATGATAGAGTCGCCGATTTCTTGTGATGTTACTTCTTCGGCGCCTTTCATCATCAAGTCTTGCCTTACTTGGCCTGATAGTTGGTTGATTTGATCCATTGTTACAGGTCTTTTTTCGCAGGCTTTCTGTAGACCACGGATTATTTTGTTAACGTCAAAGCGTTCAAGCTTGCCGTCTTTTTTGCGCACCATCAACTCTACTGTTTCCACGTACTCGTAGGTTGTGAAGCGTTTTTCACATTTTTCGCATTCTTTGCGTCGGCGCGTGGTGTTATCTGGAGAATCGCGTGTTTCCAGAGTTTTGAAGTTTTCAGATCCACAGTAGGGGCATTTCATCCTTTCCACAGCCATAGTGCCGACAAGCTTATTCAATACACTACAGTTAGCGCGTATATAAGTTATTTTTACATCAAACATGAAATACTATACATACGCCAAAAAGCAGACACCGTGAAAAATACACACTTTTAGAGTAAACAAAAAACCAAAAAAGCGGTTCCTTTGTGGAAAAAACCTTATTTATCGTAAATAGTAAGTTAGCTTAAAATCTTAGGTACAACCCAGAACCTACGTTTCCCCTGCAGGCTTAACAATCAAGTAACCCTTGTCAATTAGCCAATGATGAAACTGGTAAGTTGTAAACAAGCAGCCAGTAGAGCAGGCTTTTCGAATTCGCTCGTACGCTTCACAACCTTCTTTTTGCTTATTCAGCTCAATTTGCACAGGGCATTTGATGTCATTGCAAAATTCTCTACGTTTATACTCAACAAAGCCTTCCAAAGTCATTCCTCATCGTGGGCTAATCTTCAACGCAAGCATATAAGCATTTTTAGGTTAAGGAGAAATTAGGGTTTGCCTTGTCGACGATTGTAAAACCTGTTTAAGCCATACGCAAGGGCTATTGTGCTTGCAAGGAAAACGGCGATTCGCAAACCCCCAAACAGCAAAGACAAATTTTCTGTGGCATGCAATTGTGCAGATAGAGCATTTTGATTAAATCTGTAGATGCTATAGAAGCTAAGCATTGACATTGCAGAAATTGCTAAAGCAAAAATTGTCGAGTGTGCGAGGCTTGATTTGAGTGTTTTGGAGTAATAATGTCTATCGTACACTACAAACAGGATTGCGCCTGTAATCATTACAAGGCTGCTGCCTATGAATAAGCCAGCTAACTGAAGGCTTGAGTAGCCATTGCCAATTACACCTTGAACAGACATCAAAATATCAATAGACATTGGCAGCAACAATGTAAAACCAACAATGCCCAGCAAAAACACGCTCCTCTTAATGGTATCAGCCAGAAACCGCTCAATCTCATCCCGAACGACCGCGCTGGTTTTTTGGCGTTCACGTTCGACTCTTTGAAAAAGCTCCACCCCAGCGTGACCTACTTGGGAGAGGCAGTATTTGCCACGTTTTGACTGCTCAAGTAGCGGGGAGAGCTCTTTTAAGTGGTAACTCATCAAGCCAGTATCTTCAATGCCTGTTTCCTGCTGAATGTCGGTAAATGAGGTTTCGCCCCTCTTTTCGATGAAAAGCAGAATCTGTCGTCTCACTGGATGCTTCAGGGCGCTAAATATTTCGTCATACTCGTCGGCTTCAGTCAAGTCAACACCTAACCCGTCTTGTCTGGTTTGTTGGGCTTAAAGATTTTCGTGAAGAAAAACTGGAAAACAAAAAAGGGCAAGCTCTACAAGCAGTGACTAGTACAGTTGTTTACAAATAACGTTAAAAACTAGAAGACAGAAAGGTTACTTGGGGCAGGCTGTTTCAGTTGAAAATCAAACAAGCAACAATTATGTTGTCTGCATTAGT
>CAYMLF010000057.1:0-2693 GCA_964391275.1 uncultured Candidatus Bathyarchaeia archaeon | reverse complement strand
TCGTTTGTGCGTGACGGCAAATACAAGCGGTTCTTTGCTTCTAAGAAATTCTCTAAAAAGCAGATAGCGGCGATAATCATGTTGCGTCATAAGACTGCAAAGCGCATCTTTGAAACTTTACTTGACAAAAAACAGTTATCCCACGGCAA
The DNA here is from genome assembly GCA_964391275.1 of uncultured Candidatus Bathyarchaeia archaeon. Taxonomy (GTDB): domain Archaea; phylum Thermoproteota; class Bathyarchaeia; order Bathyarchaeales; family Bathycorpusculaceae; genus Bathycorpusculum. The sequence continues at coordinate 2,544 of CAYMLF010000057.1, read as the reverse complement.
ATTGGCAAGTGAAGTGCGCATTTCTTCGCAGGCGTTAACGTGGCAGATGAAATCGTTAAAAAACACCGAGTTCGTTTTGGAAGTTAACGAGGGCTTGAAAACGATTTACTCAATCGACAAAACCTCAGAGCACCTTCTAAAATCATACCTGGCAATAGTAGATTAAACTCTAATAAGCTACTTTTTTAACTTCAGTGCGCAAGTTCTGGTATGCCCAAATTTTACCTTTTAGGCGGCGAAAACATCTACAAGCGAGATGCTCAAGACGTTAACCAGCAAGCATTCAATGACGCTGGCGAATCACCAAACGTCACGGTTCTTTCTTGGGCAAGAGCGTCATTTGACAAGTCATATCACCGCCAAAAAACTCTCCACGACTACTTCCGATACTTGGGAGCCAGAACAATCAACACAATCGACTACTCCACAAGCCCAAAAGTTATCCAAGAAAAAATCTCTGAAGCTGACCTCGTCTACTTGACAGGTGGCGTACCAAGCGTTCTTCTTGAGCGATTAAAAAAGACAGGTGTAGACAGCTTGATTGCCAAGTTTGACCGCGTGATTGTCGGACGAAGTGCCGGTGCGCTGGCGCTTTGTAAACGATGCGTGATAACCTGCAGGTCCAATAAAGAAGTCAAGGTAATTGATGGATTGGGATTGGTTGATGTAACCTTGAAGGCACATTATAAAATAACTAATGACGAATCCTTAAAGGCGCTGTCTTGCAGGGAGAAGATTTTTGCTTTGCCTAAAGGTTCAGCCTTAGTTAGTAACAACGGCGAGTTATCGTTCATTAACAGCGTGTTTTTGTTTGAGAGCGGTGAACGCAAAAAACTCAACTGAAAAAGGGGCTTAAGCGAAGTATTTTCGCACATAGAAATTTGCCTTAACAATGTATGGCGTTAAAGTTACAGTAAGTATTGTTCCAAGCGTTGCCAACACAATAATGTCGCCAAAGACCCAGCCAAAGAAAACCACAGAAAAAGCCTCCACTGGAACCGACCCGAAAGCGGTCAATGCGCCAACGCCAAAGACTCCTGAAACTACGCTTGCCAAAAGAACACCTACTAAAAGCCAAATAGTCCATGTTTTATGGTCTTCAATTGCAGCTTGCACTAGCAAGAGAAGAATTCCAGCGGCAAAAGTGCCGATAAAAACGGTTGTTAGTGAGTTAATTAGAGCCCAAGCTGAAATTACCAAGTTTGCAGCGAGAAGAACGTTTAAGCCAACGGTAACCTTTGGACGCTTAAGTTTTATGGCAGGCTTAATCTTAAGTGACCTATAGATTAGCAGTGGAACAAAGCCTTCAAAGAAATCCGCTAGCGACCAAACAAGCACGAAATCCCATGAATAACCCACCATTAAACCCATAAAAACGCAACTTAAATAGCCAGCAAGACAACCCCAAATGCCAAACCAAAGAGCCAAAGGAACATAAACTGCAGCTGCAATGTACAAGCCAGAGACGCCTGCAACCGGCGAGTTACCTGTTGGGGCTTCAACAACTGCCCAGTAAGCCAATATTGTGCAGATAATGGTTGCAACAACAAAAACTGCTGGTTGCCTCCAAGTGATTTTTTGCTTACTTGAGGCTAAGCTGGTTGCTTGCATGAATCGGTTTATATGCGGTTTTAGATATAAGCCTTTAAGTCTTGCAAAAAAAGGATGACTGAGCTGTTATAGCCGCTCTTTAAGGCGTTCGGTTAAGAGCTTTACCAGTTCTTCTTTGTCCTTCTCAATAAAACTCCACAACTGCTTGCTCTCGTTATCAGCTTCAGCATCTGCTTTGTAATTATTTTTTATACGCCACAAGCTTTTGTTTTCAACATTTAACTGCTCTAAAAGGTTGTAAGTATTATTCTCAAGCATACTTGACTCTTTAGAACCTGCATCTGAAGCATCGCCGCTTGGCAATTTCTCCACACCTTCAACATCCGTGCATACTTTTTCTGCCTTGTTCTCGCCAGTTGAGCAAACCATAAAGCCCGTTTCTCCCTCAGGAGTCGTGGTTGTGAGAACCTCTTTATCTTTTGCCGTAAAATCACCTCCAAAAATAAAAGCTACATTCAAGCTGACTAAAAAATAGCAAACTAACGTTCTTAAGATTATGTGGCTGTAACAAATAAGCAACAAAACCCAAGCGAGTTAGCACTTTTTAACTAAAAATGCTTAATAGCACTGGATGGAAAATACGCATTTTCATTAAAAATGTGTCAGCGGTTTTTAGAAGTAGGTTTAACAGTTCATCATCTTATATATAAATAGCTGTGCATGCAATCGTAAGTGTTCTTAAATTATAAATGCAACTTATGCAAGTAAAGGTTTATTATAGGGGAATGTAATGGCGAAAACCGCAGTCATAGAAATATCTCTGGTAAGAGAATCAGCAGAGGTATTAAACACAAAATTAGAAAAAGAACTCCACGAGTTTCTTGAAAACCACCCTGCCAAGCTTCCATGGCAAGATCAAGTTAGAAAAATAAAAATAAAATAATTAAATTTAATTTATTTTTTCCTTTTTACGGCTCCTTTAGTATGTTTGCC
>CAYMLF010000056.1:0-11524 GCA_964391275.1 uncultured Candidatus Bathyarchaeia archaeon | reverse complement strand
GTGTACTTTTTAATAAGCACCTCATTGCTAACCACGTCCTTGCCTGCAACCACCAAAAACCCATCTGACGAAATAAACCAACGGAACTTTTCATACCACTCCTTAGCCTCTACCTTGCGTTTTGACAGCGCTTCAAGCATTTCCGCAGGTTTCAAGCTTCGAATCTCCTCGGCACGTTGCAGTTCACGCTCAATCTTAGCCAACCTACGCTTAGACTCATCTAACGCAGACAACGCACCTGCAGACTTCTGCTTAGCACGCTTACCACGCTCATAATACGTGTTAGCATTATCAAAAAGCGACTGCCGCAAACTAAGGCTAAACCGCAAATCATCCATGAAAAAGTTAACAGCCAAATTCTTGGCATCAAACCCTTCAATGTACACTTCAGGAGCATTGCCCTCCTTCTTATCAGCCATCGCCGCCGCAAAAATGCTTTGCCAGTCTCTGCCCTGCTGATTTGCCGCCAAAAGCTTCTTGACAAAACCCTCCAACTCGTTAAAATGGGCATAAATGGCGTTTCCGATGGTTTTGTCACGCTCAGACTTTGCTTCATCTTCACTTATTGATTTTTCTTGGTCAGCAATAACACGCCTAAGCCGTTTAGCTTCCTGCGTAAGCTTGTCAACTTCAACGCTGGCTAAGGCTTTCTCAGCAGTAGTTACTCGCAGGTAAAACTCGTCTAAAGCCGCATTAAAAGCGCCAAATTCCTTAATCTTGAAGCCTTCATAACGTTTAAGCCTAAAAGGCGTAACATCCAAGTAAGCCTCATCAGGCTCCAACACGATGCACGGCTCAAATTTGCCCTCAGAAACACCGCAGAGAAAGCCTTCAAGAACACTAAAAATCAAATCAACATTGGCACCCGTTAAGCTCTTGCAAGACAAGGTTTTGTCAATCTGCGCCCTCTGCAAAATCTCCTCTGAATAAAGCCCGCCCAAACCAACCACACGCGCCAACGCCCTGACAACCTCCACATCACCAGCGTCAGCAAGCGCTTTCGCCAGTTCCTCTTTGGAGGTTTTAAAAGGGTTTTTGCCGCTAGCAGGCGGAAACTGAAATGTTTCTCCACGCAAAATGTTACGGTCTCGCATGCGCTTGAAAGCTAAAGCTTGAACAATCACGTTCTCTGGGTTGATAAGGATAAAGTTGCCATCCCCAAACAACTCCACAATCAAACGCAAAAGACCAGTCTTAGTTTTGAAACTCAACACAATGATACGTTCAAACTCGAACTGCTCAAGACCCACAAGCCAAGCCCCACGCAGATACTGACGCAGCATCATGCAAAACGACGGCGGCTCAGCAGGGCTTTCTTCAATGTAAACGGTGGAATGTAAACGTCTACCCGCTTCAACCACAAGACGGATAGGCGGCTGATCAATTTTATGCAGTTTAAACAGCACGGTTTTAGGGCCAAACTGGTAGATGTTGTTCACTCTTGACTCAAGAACTAAGCCTTTAAGCTCTTTAACTGCAGCAGCAATATCAAAGCTAGTGAATTCTTTTTTAGGCAACCCTTCTACACCGTATCTGGACTATTATGGTTTTAAGGCTATAAAAGAAGCTTTAGTCTAAATTACGGGTTTTTCTGCCACATATCATTTAATTGGCGTATGTTAACAAGAAAGCTTTCCTTAACTCTGTCATCTTCAAGCTTCAGGGTTATCTCAGTTAGCTTATCTAAAATGGATGTCTCAAGCAGTAACGCACCCGGACCAAAAACATCCTTTAATGCCCTGTCAAAACCCTCAACATCATCAGGATAATCAGAAGCTTTAAGACCAAACGTGCTCTCCAAATGATACACTATGGACTTCTTAGGTGATTCTCCAAGCAGGGAAAATGTCTCGTCTATAGCGTTGCTTAGGATGCGTTTGAACTCTTTTTCAGTCATTGCTACTCCTCATCGCTGGAATTACAATCGCCTCTGTAACGTTGAGTTAACAGTTTAATTAGGTAGAATTTTATAAATTGCTTATGAACCATGAATAAAGATTAAGTTCGCCCTCTCTAAAACACGTAAAGTAGGATAAACCATGGTTTTTTTGAGAAAAATGATTTATAGATAGGCACCTTTTTAATTAAGATTAATTTATTGTCTCACCGAGGAAAAGAAAATGAAGCCAATCGCTCAAATTTACTGGTTACGAACGGGACTTGGCATAACCGCAGGAGCATTATGCGCCGTTTTAGCAAGGTTCCTAGATTCCACAAGCATGGAAGGAGTAAGCATCCTGCTATACGCCATATCGTTAACTCTACTCATCTACTTGATCTCATTTCGAATAATAAAAATCAAGTACCAAAACAAGGTTGACAAACCTTCAAAGATAACAATGACAGGAATAGGCATGTACTTCTTTTCTTGGCTAGCATTCTTTGTGCTGTTCTACACAATTATCAGAATAGCAACAGGCGGAACACTCTAAACAAGTGTCCCCTATTTTTTAGCCCCAGATGCACTGGCAGGCTTTTTTGTCCTCGCTTTTTCACCAAAAAAGTTAGCTATCGTCGCCTGACTTTTATCCGTCCGAACAGTCTCGATCTTCTCTTCGTCAGCCGGCTCAGTTTTTTCGTTACTGGCAGCTTGAGGACTTGGAATGTTTAGCCTTGTTAGTATTCGCATGCAGTCTGCCCATGCAGAAAAGTATCCTCGGTCAAAATCAGCGTGTAAACTGCTACGCATGTTATCTAGAAACTCGCGCCTGTACGCATGCAGGGTTACCTTGTCACTTAAATCTATCCTTGAAAAGAAGGCATGGTTGTCGTTGGCGTTTTTCCTTGAAAGGTACATGCCGTATAAGGCTCTAAAGTAGCCTCTGTTCCAATCGGTTTTCTGCAGTTTCTCTTTGATGCGTTCCAGTTCACGTTCAGACTCAGTATACTGCCTATTAACGATAAGCTGGAAGTAGCGGGTGACTAATGCTTGAGGTATAGGCATATTTTAACGTCCACGAGGTTTGGTTGCTTTCTCTTCTTCAGAGACATCTTCTATACCGTTCTCGGTGACTTTAAGTATTTCCTCGCCTTCAGGCAAATAAGGACTTGAAACAAGCCTTGCAATACGTATTGGCCCATGCGAGGCACGACGCAGGTAGACACGTGTGTGGCTTGTGTGACCGACGATGTTGCCGCCGATTGGGTGAATCGCATCCCCGAAGAACTGGTCTGGTTTAGCCATAACCTGATTGGTTACAACTGCTACAGCGTTGAATGCTCGGGCAAGCGCAGTGAGTTTATGCATATGCTTGTTAAGTTTCTGCTGTCTTGAAGCCAGCATTTCGCGTCCAATGTACTCGCTTCGAAAGTGAGCGGTTAAAGAGTCAATTACGATTAGTTTAATGTTGTTTGCTTTGATTATTTCGTCTGCGTTCGCAAGCAGGAACATTTGATGGTCTGAAGTGTAGGCTTCTGCGTAGATGATGTTTTTCACAACCTGTTCAGGGTCAAGACCCAAATGATTTGCCATCTGCACGATACGTTCAAGCCTAAACGTGTTTTCCGTGTCCACGTATAATGCGCCTCCATTTAATCCTCCGCGTTCAATGGGCAACTGGACGTTAACGCATAATTGATGGCAAATCTGGCTTTTCCCACTGCCGTATTCACCGTAAAACTCTGCGATTGTTTGAGTCTCTAAGCCGCCATCCACCATTTTATCTAAAGCTTTGCTACCGGTTGTTAGGCGGGCAACGCTTTGACGCTGTCTCAAAAGCTCGTCGGCTCGAATAAAGGATACCCCAAGAGATTGGCGTGCTGCCGCTATTACTGATGAAGCCTTCTTCTCGCTAACACCCACAGGCTCTAATTCTCTAATTGTAGCCATTGCTAAGGACTCTACTGTGTGGTATCCGAGTTCACGGAGTTTTTGAGCTGTTGCTGGCCCTACTCCGGGTAAGTCTTCTATGAATTCATATTTTGGTTTTGACGGTTGACTTTCTTCTTTTTCTTGCGGTTCAACGTCTGTATCTTCAGGCATTAGTTTCACACTTTCACTTGAAAGTATATTTAGGGATATTTAAAACAAGCGAATAAAAGACACTGACTAAAGCAGAGGGGTAAGTTAAAGTGAAGCCTTTTCTGCAGCGTGAGCTTGCACTGCTACAGGCGTGGGGAGCGGAAAACAGAGCGTTTAAAGTGGCGTGAATTCGAATCGTGCAATAACTACTTCCACAGGCTGCATGTCTGAGGGAGGATTTCCTTCATAAAGCCACAGGTTAATCATTGCCCTAACACCAATCGCTTCAGGACTAAAAGAGGAACTCCATTTTTGGATTAAGTTAGTTTCCGGCGCTGTTCCTGCAGGGTAAAAGCCGCTGTTGCTTTCAAAATGCACTGATGTTTGGCTCCAAACGAAATGATGTGTTGAGTAGGTTCCGCCTGTTAAGTGAATGTTGAATTGTTTTTGGTTGTAGCCTGCAATGTAAGGTTTAGGTTGTATGGTGAAGCCTGCGTTAGTGTAGTCATCGATGCCCCAGCGGGAAAATTCTATGTCAACTTCGTGATTATCGTCTTTGTACGCGAAAAGCCCCAAAACCACGTTCTTGTCAAGTGTATCTATGTTGCTTGCAGTGTAAAACGTGTAGGTGCCAAATCCAAAGGGTTGTGCCGAGCAGATTTCTGGGCACACCCATCTGCCATCGCTATAGGTAATCTTTAGGTGTAAAAAGCCCTCATCATCAATCCACAGGTTTTCGGGCCTATTTGACCAATAGTTGGGTCCTGGGTCTGATAAGATGGAGTTTCTGGTTTCCCATATGTAGCCTGAAAAGAAGATTTGCCCTGGTTGTGGATAGATGATGGTGCCTGTGCTTTGGATGTTTGCGGTTGCCATATTAGTGGTTAGAGCTGGGGGTTGTTGAGCGTTGGTTACTGCTAGTAAGGATAGTATGAGAAGAATTGTTGATGATGTTAGCGCTTGCTGTTTCATTCATTATTGTAAAAGCGCCCCTTCTATTATATCTTATGACATACTACAAATCGGATTCAGAACAGGCAGAATACCCCTAAAAAGAAGAATTCATACTGAAAATTAATTAGCCAGTTTCCAGTTACCACTCACCAGTGAAACAAGTCATGGCTGGTAAAGCAATCATAGTTATGGGTTCAGACCGCGACCTCGATTTCTCCAGAGAAATAGCAAAATACCTTAAACAGTTAGGCGTAAACTACGCTTTCCGAGTTGCCTCCGCACACAAAACACCCGACAAAGTCTTAGAAGTCCTAAAAGAGTTTGAAAACGAAAAAGTAGTGTACATAACTGTTGCTGGACGCTCCAACGCTCTAAGCGCATTCATGGATGCAAACACGGTAAAACCTGTCATCGCTTGCCCACCATACAGCGAAAAGTTTGGCGGCGCAGACATTTACTCCTCACTTAGAGTACCAAGCGGAATCGGCTCTGTTGTAACCATTGAACCTGAAGGAGCAGCAATTGCAGCGGCAAAAATTGTTGCATTAGAAGATGCTGAAACTGAAAACAACATCAGAGAATATCAAGCGTCTAAAAAGAAAAGCATTGAAAAAGCCAACGAATCAGTTGCAAAATTGAAATAGTCGATTCCTTTTCGTATCTTCCTTAATTTCAGTGGTGAATGTGGAGAGAGTAAACCATGAAGATAGATGAAGTGAACATTCCAAAAACGATGTCAACGCAGCACCCTGACAATGTGGAAGTGCCCCAATGGTGCAACGACCAAGTCATAGACGGCAACGCCGAGGTTCACGAGGCGTTTTACGCTTACGAAACGTTAGGTTGCCAAGAGGTCATGTGGGATTCAGAAGGCAAAGACGTTGACACACGAGTGCTAAGGAAACTTTTGGATAAACACTGGAAATATTTTGAAAATCACGTCGTAGGCAAAGACGTGTTCCTTACTTACCGCATTCCTAACCCAAAGATTGAGGCGGTAGAGAAAAAAGTTGTTGTGGAAACGCTTCAAAACATTCCAATGGCGTATGATGCAGGCTCGAGTTTTTACCGTAAAGAAGTTACGCCGATTTTTGAGGTGATTTTGCCCTTCACAACAGACGCCAAAGAGCCTGTTTGGCTGTACAACTATTACAAGAACGCCATCGTCTCCATTGAAGACTCACACTTGGATGAAGCAACCAAAGTTAAGGATTGGGTGGGCGCAACTAACCCCAAAACTATAAGCGTTATCCCACTGGTTGAGGATTTCAAAAGCACCCTAAACGTTGACGACATCGTTAAGCCATATATTAAGCTGGCAAAGCCCAAGCACATGCGCGTCTTCATCGCCCGCTCAGACCCAGCCTTGAACTACGGTTTGATATGTGCAGTGTTGCTTTCAAAAATTGCCTTGTTTAAACTGGAAAAGCTTGAGAGACAAGAAAACGTGGGCATACACCCAATCATCGGCGTTGGTTCTAAGCCGTTTAGAGGTCACTTGTCGCCTGAGAACACGGAGTGTTTCCTTGAAGAATACAAGGGCGTGTCCACAGTAACAGTTCAATCAGCTGCACGATACGATTACCCGCTTGAGCAAGTGCAGGAGTTCATTAAAACCTTAAACAGCCGCTTGCCAAACGGTGAAGCACAACCAATCAGCGCAGAAGAAGAAAAAGCGTTGCTGAACGTTTTAGACAAATCAAGAAAACACTATGAATGCGTTGCTGAAGTGCTGGCTCCGTTTGTAAACAGTGTTTCGCCTTATGTTCCACAGAGGCGCGCAAGAAAACTGCACATTGGCTTGTTTGGCTACAGCAGAAGCGTTGCAGGCGTCAGTTTGCCACGCGCGATTCCTTTTGCAGCGTCACTCTACAGCATCGGTATTCCGCCAGAGTTCATCGGTGCCACTGTGCTTGAAGAACTCACAGACGCAGAATACAAGGCGTTAAGCAAAAACTACGTTAACCTAAAACACGATTTCTGCACAGTCGGCGGCTACGTGTCATGGGAAAACATCAACATGCTCATGGAAATGCACCCCAAAGTCGCCAAACGCGCAAGCATGAACGTTGACTCGCTTCGACTAGCGTTAACACGTATATTGGCTGACCTTAAAGCTGTGGAAGAGAAAATCGACACCAAACTTGGCCCACGCACACTTGAGCACCGCAAACACGAAAACCTAACCAACAACTTTTTAATCAGCTACCTCGAAGGCGAAGACACTGAGGCGCGCAAAGCGCTGGTGGAAGCGGCTAAACTGCGAAGATGCTTAGGCTAAAAGCTTTGTTGCTCTCACAGACCTCCCCTCCCCTTATATAAGAGAAAAAAGTGTTTCATGTCACTTTTTAGCCGAACTCTTGGTTCAGACGTGCAGTCGCACAGATAAAACGATATAAGTAAATGAAATAATTCAAAATTAGCTTAAGATACACGGGGGAGTGTACATGGGCAGTGTTAAAGACTTACAAGTAATAAAGCCAGCAACAAAAGACGCGATGGGAGTTGGCAGGTTCAACTTTTCAGACCGCTACAGCGTTTTTGACTGGGGAGAAATGCCCGACCACATTGAAGGTAAAGGCGCTGCCCTCTGCGTTATGGGCGCTTACTGCTTTGAACAATTAGAGGGGATAGGGGTTAGGACGCACTATAGAGGCTTAGTCAACGAGGCAGGCAAGGCAGTCAACCTAAACGAGTTAAAGCAACCCTCAAACATCATGGAAGTCTGCCTAGTAAACGTTTACAGACCAAAAATAAGCATAGTAAACGGAAAAATCAGCCGCGACTACAGCGTGTACACGCCTAACCTTAAAAACTGCCTTATCCCTCTGGAAATCATTTACCGCAACGGTTTGCCTGAAGGCGCATCAGTGTTTAAGCGTCTTGAACTTGGCAAAGTGACGCTAAAAGACCTTGGCTTAGACCGCATGCCTAAACCGGGTGAAACCCTCTCCAAACCGATTTTTGATGTCAGCACCAAACTAGAAGAAACCGACCGATATGTGACATGGCAGGAAGCCCAACAAATCGCCAACTTATCAGACAAAGAATTAGCCGACGTCAAAGCTGTTTTGCTGAAAGCTGACAAAACCGTAACTGAAGCCGCCAAAAAAGCTGGGTTAAAGAATGAAGACGGCAAAATCGAGTTAGCCTTTGACGATAAACGCGAGCTAATGATTGTTGATGTGGTTGGCACATTAGACGAGTGCCGTTTCACTTACCAAGGCGTTCACGTAAGCAAGGAAGTGGCAAGACAGTTTTATAAGAAAACAGCGTGGTATATGGATTTAGAGGAAGCAAAACAGACCGCTGAAAAGTTGAGCGTTAAGGATTGGAAGGCGCTTTGCAAGTCGCAGCCGCCCAAACTTGACCCACCGCTTAAACGCGTCATCAGCGAAATGTACATGTCAACCGCTAACGAAATGGCGGGTCGACGATTGTTTGATTCGCCAAGGCTTGCAGACGTCATCAAAGAATACAAGGAGTATATGGGTGAAAAAGCATGAGCATGCAAAAACAAATACTAAAAGTCATTGAAAATTATGATCCAGAAAAGGTTAGAATCGGAGTTTTAGGTTCACATTCCGCACTAGAAATCGCTTCGGGCGCAAAACAGGAAGGCTTTAAAACCGTGGTTGTATGCCAAAACGGTAGAGAAAAAACGTATGCCCGATATTACAGAAACATTTTTGACGAATTTATTTTCCTAGACAAGTTCTCCGATATAACAAGTCCAGAAATCGTAAACAAATTAACTGAATTAAACACGGTTTTTGTTCCCAACCGCTCCTTTAGCGTGTATGCAGGCTACGAGGCGATTGAGCAAAAGTTCACTGTCCCACTAATGGGGAACCGGGCGTTGCTGCGAACAGAAGAACGCAATACTCCAAGAAACCAGCTGTACCTGCTACAGCAAGCACAAATAGCAACGCCTAAAACGTTCAAGTCGCCAAAAGAAATCGACCGTTTAGTCATCGTTAAAGTTCCTGAAAAACAAAGAGCCATAGAGCGAGCCTTCTTTTACGCTTCCTCTCCTGAAGAGTACGAGAAAACGGCTGAAAAACGCATACAGCAAGGCATAATCACCCGTGAAGCTCTGCAAGAAGCTATTATTGAAGAATACGTTATTGGGGCAAAGTTTAACGCGAACCTGTTCTGGTCTCCCTTGAACGATGATATTGACCTGTTAGGTTTTGACAGGCGCATCCAAACAGACCTTGACGGCGTACTGGATTTGCCAGCGCAAGAACAAATGGAACTAAACATTCCAACCCAAAACATTGAAATCGGACATATGGGCGCTACCATGCGTGAGAGCCAAATAGAGAAAGTCTTTGAAGCAGCAGAAAAATTTGTTCACACCTGCAAAAAAGAGTACCCGCCGGGAATGATTGGACTGTTTGCACTGCAAGGCGCAATAACTAAGGATTTAGAATTTTACGTCTTTGACGTCAGCCCCCGCGTTCCAGGGTGCCCATGCGTTGAGCCCACATCGCCATACATGAAGTATAAGTATGGTGTGGAGGTTGGCCCTGGAAAGCGTGTGGCTATGGAAATTAAACGTGCACTCAGGAAAGGCAAACTGTCAGAAGTGGTTACATGATTGATAACCAAGACATCCAAAGAATCCTTGAAAAATATAATCAGGGCAAGCTTGCCATCGGCACTTTGGGTTCACATAGTTCGCTTAACATTTTTAAGGGCGCCAAAGAAGAGGGCTTGCGCACGGTTTGCATCTGTAAAGAAAAAGACGCAATCATGTACCAGAAATATCCTCTTGTAGACGAGTTAATCATCGTTAAGGACTTTACAGAATTGCTCAGCGAAAAACTACAGGAGCGGCTGCGGAACCTTAACGTGGTTTTGATTCCCCACGGCTCATTCACCGCTTACTTGAGTACTGAACAGCTAACTGACAGCCTCTACGTGCCCATGATGGGAAACCGCAAACTGCTGCATTGGGAAGCCAACCGCAGAGAACAGGAAGAATGGCTACGTCAAGCTGGACTCCGACTGCCAGCCACCTTCAAGACGCCAGACGACATCGACCGCCTAATCATCGCTAAACTGCAGGGTGCCAAAGGCGGCAGAGGCTACTTCTTGGCGAACTCGCCTAAGGGCTTCTACAAGAAAGCTGACGAAATGATTAAACGTGGTTTGCTAACCAAAGGCGACCTTGATGGAGTGCACTTGCAGGAGTACGCTTTGGGCGTTAACGTTTACCCCAGCTACTTCAGCAGCATCATAAACAGCGATGTGGAGCTTTTGGCGATGGACCGCCGCTACGAATCCGCAGTAGACAGCATCGGCAAAATCCCAGCCGCTGAACAGCTTGAAATCGATGTCATCCCAACATACACAGTAGTAGGCAACTTCCCCATCGTCCTACGTGAATCGTTGCTGCCTGAAATCATGCGCATGGGAGACGCTGTCCAGAAAAAAGCCTCTGAACTTGCCCCGCCAGGAATCATTGGACCATTCTGCCTGGAAACCGTCATCACGGATGACCTCAAAATCTTCACGTTTGAAATCAGCGCGCGCATCGTAGCAGGAACAAACGTTGGCATAGGCACTTCGCCTTACGCTTACCTGCGGTATGGCGAGAACATTTACATGGGCAGACGCATCGCCGTGGAACTTAAAGAAGCAGTGAAACAGAAGCGGCTACACGAAGTCGTCGCTTAACCTTTTTATTTTAAGCGAAGTACCCTTATTCTCTTTTCTTTAACGGTGAGAAAATGACATTCAATCTTGGTTTGGGTAGCCAAAACATTGTTTATTTTTTCCAAGATTTCTTGAGTCGATTTAGGAACAAATTTCAGAAGAATCACACCTTGCGCTTTTAGTTTCCGCCGAAAAACAAGTTCTGCAAAATCAGCGTCAAAAGTAATTAGAATTCGTTTTTGCTTGTTTGCCACCTCTAAAACGGTTTCGTCACTGAGGCTGGATTCAAGCTCCTTTACTGAGATAATATCCACGCCTCTGTTTCTTAGAGCGTTAACAACTTTGTTTGAGATATTTTCGTCAGCAAGAAACTTCATGCTAACGGATACGCCTTCTCTTCCTTAACCATTTCAGCGGCGTATCTCAAAACGGCAATTATGTCCTCTTGCTTTAATTGTGGATATTCCTCTAAGACTTGCTCAATGGTCCAACAGTTCGCAAGAAGGTCCAAAATGAACTCAACCGAAAGTCGAGTGCCTTTAATGACAGGTTTTCCCACCAAGATTTTTGGGTCAACTACAATCCTGTCCTCCCAATCGTTGAGCATTAATTCTTCACCAACTTGGAGTAAAAAGGGAACAACCATATAAATGTCTTCATCAATGCAACCATTGACATGTCGCCTACACGTACTTGCGGTATGGCGAGAACATTTACATGGGCAGACGCATCGCCGTGGAACTTAAAGAAGCAGTGAAACAGAAGCGGCTACACGAAGTCGTCGCTTAACCATTCTCTTTATTTAAGTTTAAGAAAGGCAAGCCTGTAGCAGAGCCTCAAAATTTGCCCTGTTCCGATTTTGCTTATACCGCCTTAAAAAATCAATCATGACAGAGCGGTCTTTTTCGCCAAACACCTCCGCAACCAGCTTTGGCACTTGACTGT
>CAYMLF010000055.1:0-11766 GCA_964391275.1 uncultured Candidatus Bathyarchaeia archaeon | reverse complement strand
TCGTGATGAAACATTGGCCAGTCGCTGTCTAAAGTTAATGCTTGAATAGTGTTTGCATTAAAAACTACAATGGACACTAAAAGTAACAAGGCAAACCCAAATGCAACTAATACATTACTCACCCTGCAGGCCAACCAAACTGTTGATTATCCACTGCAATATTTCTAACTATCGTATTTTCACGTGAATCAAACAAAACCTGTCGATAAGGAAAGAAACAGCTTACCTTGATTTGGTCTTACAAAGCGATAGCTGTTTTACCCTAAGCCTTAAAATCAGAAATGTCTTCTACAAACTGATATTTACTCATACCGTGTGAGAAAAAGCGGTTTGCTCGCTTCACGCCGCCGTTCTTCAAAAGAAATTTGCTCTAATTTTTCTTTTTTCTGGTTTTTTTGCTGTTTTTTTGTTTTGCCTGCGAAGAGCATAGTCATCCTCACCTTGATAGGCACTCACAAACATTAGATATTAACAGTTGTGGCTATGCTGATGTAATCACAAAATCAAGAATGCAAGACGAAAATAAGCTATAGAGAATGCTAAAAGAGAAAATTGGTGAAGGGTTTATGGCCCTTTCTTTGTTACTTCTTTAACTGCGCCTGCAGCGACAGTGGTGCCCATGTCTCGAATTGCAAATCTTCCGAGTTCTGGGAAGTCATTGAATGCTTCGATTGCGATTGGGTGAAGCGGTTCCATGCGTACCCAGGCTGCATCTCCTGTTTTTAGGAAGCTTGGGTGTTCCTCGGATACTTGGCCTGTACGTGGGTCAATCTTCTTGATTAGTTCAGTGAATTTTACTGCGATTTGGCCTGTGTGGAAGTGAAGTACTGGAGTATATCCTGCCGCGATTGCTGTTGGGTGGTAGATAACGATGATTTGACCGATGAATTCTTTAGCTACTGTTGGCGGATTGTCGACTGGACCTGCAACGTCTCCACGGTGAACATCAGTTTTTGCAATGCCTCTAACGTTCATGCCGATGTTGTCGCCTGGCTCTGCAATTGGAATTGAGGTGTGGTGCATTTCGATGGATTTGACTTCAGCGGTTTTATTGGATGGCATGAAAATTAGGTTTTGACCTGGTTTGAGTACGCCTGTTTCTACTCTGCCAACTGGGACTGTGCCGATACCGGTGATGCTGTAAATGTCTTGAATTGGAACACGTAGTGGCTTGTTTGTTGGTTTTGCGGGTATCTCAAGCATGTCTAATGCTTCAATCAAGGTTGGACCAGTGTACCAGGGCATCTTTTCGCTCTTAGCTATTAGGTTGTCGCCTGTCCATCCTGAAACTGGAATGAATTGAATCTTTTCAAGCTTGAAACCGACCATTTTAACCATGCGTCCAATTTCAGCTTTCATTTCTTCATAACGCTCTTTGCTCCAGTTTACAGTGTTATCATCCATCTTGTTAATGGCAACAACAAGCTGTCGAATACCTAAAGTAAATGATAAGAATGCATGTTCTCTTGTTTGTCCGCCTGCGCCGATACCTGCTTCGAATTCGCCTTTCTTGGCTGAACTGAAAAGTACTGCGGCATCAGCTTGGCTTGCGCCGGTAATCATGTTTTTAACGAAGTCTCTGTGACCTGGTGCGTCAATGACTGTGAAGTTGTATTTCTTGGTTGCGAATTGTAGGAATCGAAGGTCGATTGTGACACCGCGCTCTCGTTCTTCCTTTAAATTGTCTAAAACCCACGCATAGTGGAATGTTCCTTTGCCCAGCTTTTCTGCTTCTTCTTGATAAGCCTTAATTGTTCTTTCGTCAATTGCGCCCATCAAATAGAGCAAGTGACCAGTGGTTGTGGATTTGCCATTGTCAACATGCCCCATGATGATGATGTTTAAATGGGGTTTATCGCTTTTGCTCATTTATTCTTCCTCGTTTAACTTTAACTGAATTATGAAATTCGTTAACACATCAGTCATCCAATTATTAAAGGTTTATGCAGTCTATACAAAATTTATCGTCGCAAATTAAGGGTTATTTCAGAAACCGCTTAATTGTCACGCCAATTAACAGTCGCATTTTAAGAAAAATTTAACTTTAGCTGTACTATAAACTAGTACAAGTGTTCCAGCGCATGGTGATAAATAGCACAACTGCACATTTAAGGAGTGAAATAACATGAATGACAGAAAAGCAATCTTTGTAGCCTTATTCGGCAGTATACTAATCGCTGTTTGCGGCATAGGCTTAGTATTTGCTAACTCGGCATGTATTCTAAACGAAATATCAACACAAACACAACTCCGTGATGCTGTAATACAGCACATAGAAAGAAATCATCCTGAAACCATCCAGTTTCTCTTAGATTTACCAGATTGGACAGGCGGAAAAGTAGAGCCCAAATTGCTCGGAGCAGAAACCTACACTTATAAAAATCACGGCTGGAAAGTAACAATACAGTATCCAATCGTTCCCCAACCATTATACATTATAACCGCAAACTACTATGTCCCAAGCGATGGCATATCAATACCTTACGCGGTATACTGGCAAGGAACGTATAGCAATGGCGTTCTCACAGAAACAGATTACAGCTTTGCACAATAAACAAACCTTTCTCATCTCTTTGAAAATGCTGAATCCACAACAAATCAAGCGTTAGCTTGAATGTAACTCAACTAATTATTGCCTTTTTTCGAAAATTCTATACGGCAAGGTTAATAAATTGAATTACACAGCAGGGTTCTACGGGGAGGTTAGTGTGCCAGTTGAGATTCTCTTAAAGGGGCTTTGGAGATTCAAAGGCTTCAAAGACTGCGACGGCGAAGAACAAGGAGCCCACTTAACAAACTTGAAAGTTGATGACTGGCTGCTTGCTGAAGCACCACTAACTGCACACACAAACTTGATAGCTAACGAGGTTATTCCAGACCCGTTTAAAGGCTTATATGAACGTGAAGTTCAATGGGTAAACGAAAGCGAATGGTGGTACCGCAAAGAAGTTGAACTCATCGCTGAACTGATAAACAAAGATGTTGTTGAACTCTTTTTTGCTGGATTAGACACATACGCTACAGTATGGGTAAACGATACCAAAGTCGGCGAGGCAAACAACATGTTTACTCCCTGGCGATTCAACATTAAAGAAGCGGCAAAAACAGGAAAAAATCTGATAGCAATCAGGTTCAAACCAGTCTACAAAGTCGCTAGCGAGCTTGAAGCAAAGCACAAACATAAGTACACTTGTCTTAGCGCCGACAACTTCTCCGCAAGACCGTATGTTCGCAAGGCACAGTACTCATTTGGCTGGGACTGGGGTCCAACATTGCCAACCTCTGGAATTTGGCGGGACTCAAAAATAATTGCATACAACATAGCCAGGTTAGGTTATGTTTCAGGCTTACCGGAAGAGGTTTCAAAGGAAAAAGCAAAAGTTAAGTTAGTTGCGGAAATTCACGCAATAAAAGAAGCAAAATTAAACGTTAGCTTTACATTGGATGGCTTTGGTCAAACAATCACTGAGCAAAAAGAGACCAAGGTAAAACCCGGCAGAAACTTCGCTGAATGCCTAATAGACGTTGACAAACCGATGCTTTGGTGGCCAAAAGGCTATGGCACCCCAAATCTATACCAAGCAAAAATTAAAGTTTACACAGACAAAGAATTTCTCGATGAAACCTCAATTAATGTTGGCATAAGAAAAATAGAGCTTATAGAGGAACCTGATGATGAAGGCAAAACTTTCATTTTTAGAATCAACGGACAAAACATATTCTGTAAAGGCGCAAACTGGGTGCCAGCAGACTCTTTTCTGCCAAAAGTCAACTTTGAACAATACAATAAGCTTCTATCTTTTGCAGCAGAAGCAAACTTTAACATGCTCAGGGTTTGGGGTGGAGGCATCTATGAAGCAGACGAATTCTACAACTTGTGCGATTCTTTAGGAATCATGGTTTGGCAAGATTTCATGTATGTATGCGCAGGTTACCCCGAAGAAGAATGGTTCCTGCGGGAAGCAGAAAGGGAAGCCATGGAGGCTGTTTTAAGGTTGCGTGGTCACCCATCCATTGTTGTATGGTGCGGCAACAACGAAAACCAGTGGCTACACAATATACTCTGGCGAACCCGCGACAAAGTCGAACGCTTATACGGCTCACAAATTTATGAATCACTGCTTTTACAGGTGTCAAAGTTCCTAGACCCAACCAGACCATACCGACCCAGTTCACCCTTTCCCTTTGGCGGTAAAGACTCAAGCGGCAGAAACGAAGGCGACAGACACAACTGGGAAGTATGGAGTCAAGGCAACGATTACCCTGAATACCTTAAAGACAACGGACGCTTCATTTCAGAATTTGGCTGGCAAGCGCCCCCAACAATGAAACTACTTGAAGCATACCTAGAAGAAACAGACCTACATCCCAATTCAGCCGCATTCAAAGCTCACGAAAAACAAATCGGCGGCTTAGAACTACTCAAAGCATTGCTTGCTGTGCACTACCCTGTTCCTGAAGATTTGCGGCTATTTGTACTGTACAGCCAACTTAATCAAGCAGACGCATTAAAGACAGCCATTATGCATTGGAGAAGTCGCATGTTCAAAACAAGCGGCTGCCTTATTTGGCAACTAAATGACTGCTGGCCAGTCATCAGCTGGAGCTTAATTGATTACGGGTTAAACCCTAAAGCCGCTTACTTTGCTGTCAAACGTGTGTTTAAACCAGTTATTGCACCACTGCTTGTTAAGGAAGGTAAAGCTTACTGCCACGTGGTTAACGAAACAGAAAAATCTCAAGAATTAGAGTTTGCATTCAAGGTTTTAAGATTTAACGGCAAAACAGTGTATGAGAAAAAACAACCAGTGAAATCAAAAGCTTTTTCTTCACAACTTGTTTTCGAAGCCAGTTTAGACGAGTTACCTTTAGTCGACGACTGCACATTAACGGTTACTTTAGAAAGCATGGGAAAAATTCTTTATCAAGATTCACGCACTTTCAGAGAACCTAAAGAGCTCAAGCTGCCAACCCCGCAGTTAAAAACAGAGATTCGAAAAATTGATGTCGGCAAGTTCGAGATATCGCTAACATCTAATGTTTATGCTAAAGCAGTTCATCTAAAACTTGAAAGTATCAAAGCAGATTTTGAAGACAACTTTATTGATTTATTACCCAATCAACCAAAAACCTTGCTTTGCAGAACTGTAAACGACACAAGCCAAACCAAGTTTGAAGACAATTTAAAAGTTGAAGTTTACCCTTACCAATCACCTGCAGTCAACTATTAAACAGCACACATTTGACCTGTCATGCAAAATCAATTAGGAAGTAAACCGTTTTGTAGATGAAGAGGGCAGTGAACTTTTTCTTGAAATGTTTGCATCTGGGAAAGTTGGAGACATCAAAAAGCACTGCCAGACTTCATCAAAAAAAACTTAAAAACTTTCAGGTGCCGTTTGACAGACTGCCATATTCACCTACAGGATGTCTAGAACTACACATTTGGGAGCCTAAGCCCCATAGTGCAAAACTAGAACAGAGCCTTATTAGGCAAACAGTTAATCTGCCAAACGACTCAAATTCAACAACAATACATGCTCTTAGAATTGTAAATAAGAATATGTGATTGCATCATAACAGTCACAAACTAAGCACTTAACAGAAAATACCTCTTGTAGGGTTCAAAACCGATTCTTTCGTAAATCCTGTTAGCGTTCAAATTCTCTTCCAATACGTGGATAGCCATTTTATCAGCTTTTTTTAACCCCTCTTTAACCAGCGACGACAAAATTGAAGTGCAATAACCTTTGCCACGGTATCGTTCTCGAGTAGCTAACCAACAAACAAGACCAACACCACCAGTAAGAAAGGCAGTGCCAAAAGCAGCCAGTTCACCATTCTTTTCTCTGATCCCAAGAATAACAAGCTCTTTAGGACTAGTTAGCGTCTTAACATTTTCAGCAGTCATGTCACTCCACATTAGTGGGTAGCTTTCACGCATCAACTCTGCAATCTCATCAACGTTTTCAGAAGTCAACCGCTCAGGCTCCACGGTGACACAAAGCTTTTCCTTACCCCCCTCAAGCATCATCAGGGTCATCTGCTCTTTATGCTTATAGATTGGATACTTGGCTAAAACCATCTCTTCACTATCAAGGGGTGCTCCTACTTCAGCGTTTTCTAAATTAAGCGAGCTAAGCAGTAAACCAACCGCTTCGGGGCAACCACGCAACTGCACATTAAAATCGTTATAAATAAGCATTAAACCCGCAATCTGCTCACGTTCAAGAGCAAGAAACACCTTGGTACGTTCAGGCTGCAGGAGCACATCATAAATAAAAAAGTAATAGTCACAGTAATCCTGCTTAACAAGCCGCCAATATTCAGGCTCAAGTTCCTGCGTAAGCAAAGCTAAGCGCAAACAATTCACCATTAACTAAAATCAATAGTAAAAAGAAAAGAAAAAGGTTTAGGCAGAATCACATTTCTGCAAAAGCTTCTGCCAGCGCTCGTCAGTAACCTGCTGAATCTCATCAAGCACATGCTTGTTTTCAGGCTTAAACAAGTGTCGGAACCTGCCTTGTCCTTCAAGATAAGCTTGAACTGGCTTCTTCTTTTGTGGCGCCAACGCGATCAGTTTGCTTGGCGTGGACAGCTGACGTTTGCCGTTGACTGCTTCCCAAACTGGAAACACGCATGACTCAACAGAAAGCTTTGAGTACTCCATAGTCTTCGCAGGGTCAGTTCTCCAACCTCGTGGGCATGGAGCAAACAAGTGCAGAAACGCTGGACCCTCAACTTCTAAGCCTTTGCGAACTTTGGTAAGCATGTCTTTCCAATAGTATGGTGTTGCAGTAGCTACATACTCAATCTCGTGAGCCAATACGATTTCAGAAATTGGCTTCTTCTTCTCAAGCTTGCCAGGTATAACTTTGCCAGCAGGAGATGTGGTCGTTGCCGCACCAGTTGGTGTTCCACCACTTCTTTGAATACCAGTATTCATGTAGCCTTCATTATCGTACAGTATAAACAAGAAGTCATGTCCACGTTCAATAGCACCAGACAAGGCTTGCAAACCAATATCGTATGTTCCACCGTCACCAGCCAGTGCAATAACGTCAATGTGCTCTTGCTTAATTTTGCCTTTCTTTCGCATGATTTTTATTGCAGCTTCTATGCCTGAAGCGTTTGCAGCCGCATTCTCGAAAGCCGTATGCAACCAAGGTAACGCCCAAGACGTGTATGGATAAATTGAACCGACGATTTCCATACAGCCAGTTGCATGCGTCACAATTGTTGGTCCACGGGTTGCTTTCATGATTAATCGAAGTGCCGCAGCTGGTCCACATCCTGCGCATGCACGATGTCCCGAAAGGAACAGGTCTGGTTTTAAAGCAATATCTTTGGCTGTGAATTTCCATTCTTGAGTTGTCATTCTTATTTCCTCCATTTACTCCCTTAACCCGAAATAATGCACTAAAGTTTCAGCTTGACCAGTCTTGAATATTTGCGTCAATTCATCGAATATTTTTCGAAGTTCCGTTGGGTTACTGTCTCTACCGCCCAAACCGAATATGTAGTTCACCATGATTGGACGCTGCTTTTGGTCGTAGAGGGCGCTTCTGATTTCTGCGAAAACTGGACCGCCTAGACCGCCTGGACTCATGGCTTTATCCATGACAGCTAAGGCTTTGATGTTCTTGAGTGCGTTTCGAAGCTCTTCGACTGGTAATGGTCTAAACGTTCGCAACCGAAGAATACCTGCTTTAACGCCGCCTTGTCTGAGTTCATCAACAATCACCTTGAGTGTTCCAGCTGTTGAGCCGACAACTATAATTGCGATCTCGGCATCTTCAAGCTGGTAGGCATCAATGAGTCCATTGCCGTAGCTTCTGCCGGTGATTTTGGCGTATTCACTGTTGATTTCCTGTATTTTGTTTAAGGCGATTCTCATAGCTTCTTCTTGTTGTCGTTTGAATTCAAAATAGAATGCTGGGGAAACGTTTGGACCCATTGTTATTGGGTTGTCGGGGTCAAGTTTGAAGGGTACTGTTTTTCCTTCATGTGTAAGCACCATTGGCAGCTTGCGTTCTCCGACAAACTGTTTAACTACCTCATCTGGAAGGATGTTAACGTTTTCAAGTGTGTGGCTGATTGTAAAGCCATCTAAGCCCACGATAACTGGCAATGAAACATTTAGGTCTTCGGCGATTCTGAAGGCTTGAATGATTGAGTCGTATGCTTCCTGAGCGTTCTCAACGTAAATGTGTATCCATCCGCTGTCCCGTTCTGCCATGCTGTCGGAGTGGTCACCATGAATGTTTAGAGGCGAAGACAACGCACGGTTTGCAATTGCCATCACAACTGGAGCTCGTGAGCCAGCGGTGACAAAGAGCATTTCATGCATCAACGCTAAACCTGCTGAAGCGCTTGCCGTGAATGTTCGGGCTCCTGTAGCTGACGCTGCAAGAACAGCTGTCATAGCGCTGTGTTCTGACTCGGTGCAGACGTAATTTGTTTCAACCTCACCGTTCGCAACATACTCACTGAATTTTTCGACAATGATTGTTTGGGGAGTAATTGGATAAGCTGCAACAACGTCAACGTCACATTGCTTAACTGCTAGTGCAACTGACTCGTCGCCGTTTAACGCTACAGTATTTTGTTTTTCTTGTTTTTGCATTTTATTTCTCCTCACCAGGTAACTTCATGGCTATTGCTTTGGTTGGGCAATCATTAGCGCATATTCCGCATCCTTTACAGAAACTAAAGTCAAACTCGATTTTTCCAAGCTCTGGTCTCCAGCGGATTGCTCCTTCTGGGCAAAGCATTACGCACGTTAAGCATGTTGTGCATTTCTCTAAGTCGCACACTGGCATGTAAGTTTTCCAGTCGCCTGTCATGAAGCCAACGCTTGATTTGGTTGAAATTGCCGCTATTGGAAGTTCTTTCCAGCCTTTTTCTTTACGACTCATTCAACTTTTGCCTCCTTGTATGCTTCTTGAATCACTGCAAAATTTTTCTCCGCTAAGTCCGCTCTGAAACGGCCTTTTAACGTTTTATGTATGCCTTCCAAAGTGACTATTTCAGTTGCCTTTGCAACTACGCCGAGCAATGCAGTGTTTGTAATTGGAGCGCCCAAAATTTTAAGGGCAATCTCGGTTGCTGGAACGGTCCATACCTTACCTTTTGCCAAGTTAAGGCGTTCTTTTATTACGGCTGGTTCCTCGTTTGAGTTGATAATCAAACAATCTTCATCACGGTTTAACCCAGCGGTTACAGGTACAGTTTTAAGAAGTGTATTATCTAAAACTACTACAACGTCTGGATCATAGATTGTGCAATGGAGTCTAATTGGTTCAGTGCTGATTCGAGTGAAGGCAGTGACTGGTGCGCCCATTCTTTCAGGTCCAAACTCTGGGAAAGACTGAATATACTTTCCTTCGTCAAGTGCTGTTCTAGCTAATAATTCGCTAGCAGTCCAAGCGCCCTGTCCACCTCTGCCATGCCATCTAAACTCAGTCATTTTTTTCAAAGATAAATCCCTTCTCTGGAGGTATTTCTGATTAAATTGGAGACTCCCTTGATATACATTTTTCTAGTTAAAAGGGAAAAATGCTTGAAAAAGAAGCATCCTTTATCCATCGTAATACAGATTCGTCCTGACCAATCAATCATTTGCATGTAGTAAGTGCTTGCCATACTTTCGAGTGAGCAATACATTTATTTCCCTCGTTTGACTGAATAGATTTTTTGTCAACGCTGTTTTGAAATGTAAGGTGCGGTAGGAGGAAGGTAAATGGCAGATGTTCTTTTAACTGCTGACAAAACGTTAATGAGTAATTATCACAACAATGAATTTTTAGGTTTTGGCACTTGTGCTCCACCTAATTTTATTCCGGAATGGCTATACAGTTACCTATTCTTTCCACCACTTAAAGCACCAAACAATATTCCACCAACAGCACCGTACGGATTAAGAAAAACTGAAGCCCAACTGCTGAAAGAAGGTTTCAGCGTTAAAACGGTCACCTCTACACATTTAAGAGAATCCTTAAAGGGCGCAAAAGTTCTGGGTGTACATGCTATGGATCCATTCGGTTTAGGTCCAGCATCAACTACTTTAGCAGCACTTTTTAAAAAAGAACCGTTTCTTGCAAAACACTTCGAACTGTTAATGAAAGATCCAGCAATTAAAAAAGCTAAGGAGAAAGGACTTAAAGTTATTGTTGGCGGACCAGGGGCGTGGCAATTCAAGTACAGAGAAAAAGCGGTTAAAGATTTTGGCATTGATTGTGTTATTGAAGGAGAAGCAGAAAATGTTATAGGCAAACTGGTTAATGCTGCCATAAACGGGGAAGAAATCCCACGTCATTATGAAGTTGAGACTATTGAAGCCCCAACTTTAGAGCAGATTCCAGATATTGTTAACCCTTCAATAAATGGCTTAATCGAAATTGGCAGAGGTTGCTGTCGTGGTTGCGAATTCTGTAACGTTACAACACGTCCTCTTCGTTGGTACCCAATCGAGAAAATTGAACGTGAGTTAGCAGTGAATTTAAAGTCTGGGCACATTACTGGTGCCTGTATGCATGCGGAAGACGTTATGTTGTATGGTTCAAGAAACACGATGCCTAACGAAAAGAGTTTAATCAAGTTACACGAAAGAATTGTTAAACCATGTGAAAGCATAAGCTGGAGTCACTGCTCACTGGCTGCTGTAGCCGCTAACCCTAAACTTTTTCATCAGTTATCAGAAATTGTACTCTCAAAGCAAGATTGGTGGGGCGCTGAAATTGGAATTGAAACAGGTTCTCCCGAGATTGCAAAAAAGATTATGCCTGCTAAAGCTCACCCGTTTAAGGCAGATGACTGGCATAACGTTGTGGTTGAGGGTATGGGGTTGATGCATGATAACAGGCTGGTTCCGGCATGTACCTTAATTGTGGGGTTGCCAGAGGAACGGGAAGAAGACATTATCAAAACTCAAGAGTTAATGGATGACCTTAAAGGCATGCGCAGCTTGATTGTGCCCTTATTTTTTGTTCCGTTAGGTCGCCTTCGAGGGGAAGACTGGTTTAACAACACAAAACTTAACAAAATGCACCGTGACCTTCTGATTCAATGTGCTGAACATGACTTCCACTGGGTTGACAACCTAATTGACATCACATTCAAGGGCAAATGGTACACGCAGATAATGCGTGAATTCTACAAAGGTTTTGCGGCAATAGCCAGATATAAAGTTCGCAAAATAGAATAAGGCATTTGAGGAAGACTAAGCTTAAATACCTTGATGAAATCAGAAAGTGTTTAAGAAAAAGGCTTTGCCGCTGTTGCATAGCTAGGTAGTGCGACTGACTGTTAATCAGTAGGTCAAAGGTTCGAGTCCTTTCAGCGGCGCCTTAATATTAACAAATACTTACTGAGGTTACCCCTTTTCATCACCTTTAAAACATAAAAAAGAAGGCGGCTGCAAACTCATTCTACAGTCCATATTCGCACCCGCGCATAGTTCCAGTATTGGTCATCTGCACCGCGATAAAGCGTTATGGTGTTCAAAGTAGAATCAACCCTAGCCAAACCAAACTCGCCGCTAACACCAGTATAAACCAGATACATATCAAAGTCCAGCGCTTCAACCGTATATATGCCTGCTATGATATAGCCTTCACCGGTCTGAATTAAACTGTAACCAATATCATAATTTGTTCCACCATAGGTCTTATTCCAAAGCAAATTTCCTTGCGCATCAGTCTTTACCAAATAAACATCAGCGTTTCCTAACCCAAACGAGTATGTACTGCCAGCTATCGCATAACC
>CAYMLF010000054.1:0-11797 GCA_964391275.1 uncultured Candidatus Bathyarchaeia archaeon | reverse complement strand
GAATGGTTTGATAGGCATAACGCGTCAAAAGAGCACTTCTACGCGTTGCTTCCGTTTGTGGTTGCTGAAAAAGTGGTTGAAAAACCGCTGAAAATCCGTGGTTTAGCAATGACTGCGGGCATAAGCAGGAATTTTAACATTTACACGCCTCAGGAGCTGGAGGCTTTTTCGGGCAAACTGGTGGATGCTCCCGTGTACATGGAGCATGTTTCCGCTACAAACGCCGTGGGCAAGGTAACCCGTACCGAGTGGGATGGACGCAACCTCTTGTATGAGGCGGAAATCTACGATGACGAGACAGCGGCTAAAATTCGCACGGGTTTAATTCGGCATGTAAGCGTGGGTGCAGACTACGAAACAATGGATTTAGTCAACGGCAAAGTGCCCCACGGCTTGTTTAATGCGGAGATGAGTCTTGTCGCGGTTCCAGGCATAGCTGAAACCAACATCCACATACTGGAAAAACTTGAGCCAAGCCATGACCACCCTATCCCTGAAAGCCTCATCAAACAGCCCCAAGAAAAAACCATCCCAATAACCCAAGCCGTGAAGCTAATCGAGCAAGTTCTACCCAACCCCCTAGTCATGCGCAGCTGGAGCCTTGGACCCCAACGCATGTGCCAAGAACTGCAACGGGTCATTTTGAAGCTTCGCAGCTTGCAGGAAAGTCACACAATTGACCGCCAGTAGCTAAGGATGAACTTGGCGAAAACGAGAAGAAAAAATGGGAATGAAGAATATGACTGATTTAACAGGAAAAAGTTGGATGGCAATCGGCGAAACTGACGACCCCAACGCGCTTATTGAGTCGTTTGAAGCCGCAGCCGCAGTTACGAAGGGCGCGCCAGTGTATTTGAGCGCTGACGACAAGGTCTCAGTGAGCCCCGGTGGAGACGACGCCATAGGCGTAGCAGTTAAAGCGGTGGCTTTAGGCGAGAGGTGCCCCGTGCTTAGGCGCGGCAGAGTCAAAGTCACGGCTAACGGTGGCATAACTCGGGGTAAAGCGGTTTGCAGCGCTGGAGACGGAAAAGTTGCGCAGCTCGTGGATCAGGCAGTCGACGAGGATGGATCGGCCTCTTACACCATATTTTACAACCGCAAGCTGGGTACAGCGCTTGAGTCAGCAACCAACGATGGCGACTTAATCTTCATAAACGTGGAGAAGTGATTGAAGTGAAGCCAAGACTTTTTGAATCCTTAATTGCGAAAGATGGCGAATTCAAAGAACACGTTGAAACCTTAAAGCACAAGATGAACGTGCACCCGTTCCTGAAACGGTACTGTGAAGTGGGCATAAGAGAAGGCCTCTTCAGCGACACGGTTTCAGCTTTGGGACGCATGCATGACACCTTAGTGCAGGCTGCTTACCCAGAAATGATTGGCAGAGGCATCATCACTGTCTTGCCCACCAGCGAAGCCATGGAACGCTTTCCACTGGACGCGAGAGCCACTGCTTACAGGTACGCTGAAGGCTCAGCCACACGCTTGAGCGGAAGCAAAAACGGCACCGTTGACATCTACACAAACATACTAGCTGAAGCCTCGGAAGAGTGGACACGCGAATTTCTTGAAGACGCAACATGGAACGTCATGAACAGCATGGTCGAAAAAGTTGGACGCGCGCTTGGCGAGGAAGAAACCAACCGTATCATTGCGCTTTACGGTGCAGTTGCAAACGCTGACTTGGCAGGTGGAGCACCCATAAACCAGGGCAATGCAGCGATGAGTTGGGCTGGACTGGTAAAACTGCACAATGCATTGCGAGCGGAAAACTGGAAGCCAAATGTGCTAGCCGTAAACGAAACACAGCTACACCAGTTGCTAAACGATGACAAATTCATTCACGCGCAGTATTTGCCTTCGGGACAAACTGACGTAGAGCAGGCAACGGTTACCAGCGTTTTGGGCATGCGTGTTCAAGCTAGCACTGTGGTTCCAAACGGCACCGCCTACGCGCTAGACACCCGTGTTGCCTCAACAATGCTTCTTCGCAGAGACGTAACGGTTGAGGATTGGGAAGACATCAAAAACGGCAAGTACGGCGTACGAGCCACCACACGTTTCGGCATAGGCGTTTTGCGTAGCAAAGCCATCGCTAAAATGACCAACATAGCAACCACGCTAACCTAATTTTTCGGGGTGATTGAATGGCAAGGTATGAAGGCAAATGCCCGCAATGCGGAAAAACTCACAGCAGCCCCCTTAAAGACAGCACCATTGTCTGTGACTGCTACGAACATTGTCCAATTTGCGGTGCTGAAATGACGCCCTACATGCCCGACCTTGCCGCCAACACCTACGGGTTAGACGACCGCCGAGACCTTGCAGTGCTGATGGTTTGCACTCTTCATTTTCCCATGTTTTTTAGCACACAAAAACCTGTAGAGGTAGTTTGTACATGAGACGATTAAACGATAGAATGGAACTCGCCAAAATTGTGCTCAAAGAACTCAGCAAGGAGCGTCTTTGCCGCACCGAACTGGAAAACCGAACTATCCGAAAAAGGGGCACGCACGCCACGTTTGAAGGAATCTTCCGCTACCTAATCCAAAGCGGCTACATCCAAAAAGCCGAGCAAAAACATCGTTCAACCTACGTGCTCACCGAAAAGGGCGCGAAGCTTTTGGAGGCAATATAGTGAATGCTAAGCTTCAGCGGCTAGTGGAGGCTTTTTCGATTAAAACCAGAAGCGGCTATGCCTCGCCTAACCGTGCGTTGGTTTATGAGACGCCCTGTTTGCCCCTTGATGACGTGATTAAGCTGTATGAGCGTGACCCAACGTGTAAGGCGAGCGTGGATTTACTGGCTGCTTCAGCCGTCGGCTCAGGCTTCTACACCACAGCCGATGAAGGCTACGAGAAAGCCGCAGAAGCCAAACGAATCGTGGATGCGTTTAACGAAAACGTGAATCTTGATGCGCTACTGTGTGATATGGCTAGGATGCTGATTGCATGCGGAAACGATTTCTGGCTAAAACTAACCCCGCAAAACACGAAAGATTTGCAACGGCTCCCCATCGACGCAATCGAGCGCATACACCAGAGCTACTTGGAAGAGAAAACGCTTAAGGTTCCCTACAAAACCGAAAGCTACAAGCTCCGAGCAACCTACGGCGGCGAAAACCTCTCCCCCGAAGCCGTGGTTCACTGGCGCATTAACTGTTTGGATTCTTCAGGTTTTGGCACTGGCGTTTTGCAGGTTCTGCTGCACTCGTTAACTTTTCAGTCGGATAAGCGCCCTGCTTTCGGGTTGATGAAAGCAAAAATTGAGCGTATTATGCCGAAGATTTTTGAGAAGTATGCTGGTCCTGACGTTTTGGCGTTGCTTGAGCGGGCGGATGATGATACGATTTTAAAGTTTCAGCAAGTTATAAAAAACCGCAGCGACGAGGGCGCTTGGCTGTTCTACAACGGCAAAGGAGACATAAAACCCGTAACCCTTGACCCAAGGGCGCGGTTTGAGTATTACGTGGAGCACATTGTTAACCAGTTTTATCTTGGCTGCGAAACGCCTCTGCCCCGCTTGTTTAGCACGCCAGGGTTCACTGAGGCTTCCGCAAACGCCGCTTTGGAACTGCAGAACATGCTGATTCGACCAGTTCAACGATACATTAAGCGGCAAGTGGAGCTGGAACTTTTTGACGCTGTCGTCGCCCAAGCTGGCTTGAATCCTGCTAAAGCGCAGGTGCGGCTGAACTGGAGCGCCCAGAAGACGCCTGAGCCAAGCATGGGTGATATTTTGAAGGCTGCTGAGCAGGGCTTGATTCGGCCTGAGGAGTTTCGTAAGAACGCGGTTAAGTTTGGTTGGCAGCTTTGGGATGATGATGCGCAAGCAGGCGGCAAATGAGCACTTTTTGCTTGTTTACTGTTTTTTTAAGTATTAAATAATAAGCAGTTTGTAATAGGGTGTTTTTTGTGCTTATTATCAATTAATACGTTTAAACAATGGCTTATTTAATAAGCAGCGGTTAAATCTGTCTTTATATTGCTAAAATAGTTTAAATCTTGCCTTTTTATCTATTTTCTGCTTGAGGTAGAACGGATTGGCGAGTGTTTCGTTAAGCGATGTCCGCGACGCAATCAATCTAAGCAGCACAGACATCCCCGACGCTAAACTGCAAAAGATGATTAAACGGGCGGAAACCACACTCAGCCTTGAACTAAAAAAGACCATAAACAGCGCCGACTGCAGTGAAGCAGACAAGGAATTCATCACCCTGCTGGCGGCTATTTACGCGATTTGCTATTTGACAGGCGGTTCTGCGGTTGGGTTAAGCTTCAGCGTTGGCGAGCAGAACGTTGCGGTTGCTGGCAGTGCTCCGCCGCTATGCGTGCTTCAAGGCGAGCTTGAACGAATCCTCTCTGCCCTAAAACAGCCAACCCTCAGGAGCGCTTAGAGATGCCGTTTCCCCAAGCCTATTTCGATTTCGTGATGGATTATGCGCCGTACCTATATGTGACGCCTGGAAGCGGTCCAGATTTAACTTGGGGAAAAGCAGCTTTTGCTGGAGCTTTCGCGGTTGATTTCCTATACGAAGCCTACTTCAGCCCCCAGTTCGACAGCCAAAGCGGCGAAATAGAAGCTAAAATTGTAGAGTTAGCCGATTGGATTCTTACTCAGCAAAACATTGACAACCAGAATCCAGCGTATGGCGGCTTTAAAAGTGCAGAAGCCAGCACAGCCTACTACAGCGTCGATGCTAGTCGTGCAGTTCCCGCGCTTTTGAAAGCCTACGAATTAACCAACAACGTGAATTACCTAAACAGTGCCAAGCTGGCTGCAGGCACTTTCCTGTATAACATGCAGCAGAAACCTAGCCAGTTGGGCGTTCATGATAGGTATTATGGCGGGTTTGCGCGAGCCGTAAACGATGCAGGCGCATGGCTTAACCAGATGGATGTTGAATCGCTTTACGGGCTTATTGGGTTAAAGATGCTCTGTGAAGTAGACTCAGCAAACAAGGCGCTGTACGAGTTGATGGTTTCTGACGCGGTTGATTTTTACCAGCAGGGCATCGAGGGGTTGTGCTTGTTTTTTGACCCGCTGCCGACTGGAGATGGAAAATGGCATCGAGTCGGGTTAGCCGATGACACCATTTATGATGACTCGTTGGCTTACGCTTTACTTGGCCTCTATGATAACGAGGGTTACAGTCCCACTGTGCAAATGGCGTATGAAGCCATCAACTCCATCGGCGCATCACCGCTCTACCCTGCCTATAATCAGGCGGTTTGCTGGGCAGGATACATCAATGTGGTAACTAAAGCGTTGGCTTGCGACTACTACGACGGCGTAACCTCGGGGATACTGGGAAAAATCCGCAGAGAGCACGACAAAATCGCTTATGATTTCAGCGTAAAAACCATAACTGAGCATTGGGGCGAGTTCATGTTTTGGGGCGCCAAACACGCCGACTACAGCGCTGTGGAGAATAAGCATGCGATGGCTACGGTGTGCTGGCTTGGGCAGCTACTGCTAAATTTTGAGCCGCCAGTGACGCGTTTCACCCAGATACTTAATGCTAAAGGCGAACACTTGACGCTTTACCCCGTTATAGAGGTCGGCGAAAAAGTCGCATACGGCGATGGCGTAGACTTTTTAGCCATCGTCATACCCACCAAAACAGAAGAAATCCCTATAGAGTCAGGCAATTTGATAAATGATTATTTTACGCTGCACACGTTTACGCCACTTCGCCGCCAAGACAAAATCCGAGTAAAAGGCAAAGACTACGAGGTTCTAACGGTTCAGGATTTCACGTTTAAAGAGCAAGTGGTTTATCGCAAAGTTAACCTTCGGAGGCTCCAGCGCTGATGAGCGAAGCGGAAGATGCCCAATCAACCCTTACCCGTTTGCTTCGGCATAATTTGCGTGTGGTGAAAGATGACGGTTCTTTAGCCGCTGTGACGGTGATGGGTGAGTGGCAGGATGCTGACGCCTTGAAAGGCTACGGTGGGCAGGTAACCGTTGGCTTGGCAGAGTGTACTGACCAGAGGCTTGAATTGAGCGGTAAAAGCCGAAAGAGAACCTCCGTTTTGAGGGTGAACGTTTGGGCTACAGAAGTACCCAATGCTGAAAACGGCAAAGTCATGCGCGGAAAAATCGTTGAGGAAGTAAACCATGTTATTCGGCAAAAACGAGCCATCTCTAACCAAACCCTGTATGATTTTGTTGGCTGCGGATTTGAAGGAAAAGGCTCAAGAGTTTTTCAAGGGAAAAGCGAAGCTTCGCCCGACAGTAGTTTATGGACTGAACTGTCAAATGGGGAGTACCAGCAGTTATGGTACAGTGATGATGTCCGATACCAGAAAAGCTATGGCGGAGACGGCGAGTACGCTGCTTTGCTGCTTGGCTTTAAGCTGGAAAGCCGAAGAAACGCCGTTAAAAAATTGGTTTTGTCCTTTGAGGGCTACGCAACGGCTCCTGAAGGCGACAGCGTCACAATAAAAGTTTGGAACAGCACGCAAACAGCTTGGCAGTATGAGCGGACGCAAAGTGGAAACGAGCAGGACCACACCCTAACCGTAACCATAAGCGATAGCGTCGTGGATTTTGTTGATGATGAAGGTTACGTTTGGTTGCTAGCCAGAACTACTGGTTCAAGCGATGGATTAACGTCGGCAGTGCTGTTTTGCGATTACGCTTCATGCACGGCAACAGTGAACGGCATAACCTACTGTGACGTCGCGGGTTATCGGCAGCTTGACCGCGTCGACGTTAAGCCCTTCATTTATCGAACAGAGTTCACCGTGAAATCATGGTTAATTGAAATTTTAGGAGTGCAAAAAACAAGTGCCTGAAACATACAGCGCCCATGAGGCTAAAATCTACTACATCGATGAAGTCACGTACGGGCAAACCCCGTCAAACCCAACCATGCTGGGCATACCAGCCGAAAGCATAGAGCCTACCTTGAATCCAAACAACATTAAAATCCGAGGCGTCGGCTCAATCGATCTGCAAGCCATAAAAAAAGGCTTGAGGGCGCCAAGCATAAAAATCGCCTACCCCCTCTCCAGTGATGCGCCTATAAATTTTTTGCAGTATGCCAGAGCTGAACTTGCCAAGTCCCTGAGCCTGCAGGTGCTATACTACAAGGGCGTTTTTTCCGAGGCAACAGACATTATTTCGCTGCTGTATACGGGCTGCAAAATCCAGAGCACAACGGTTCAGTGCAGCATCGAAGACGTAGTTAGAGCCAGCATGGAACTGTTAAGCCAAGATGTCATGTCGGGAACCGCCAAAATCTCTGGCGCAACCTACCTAGACTACGGCGGAGCAGTGCCGTTTTATGAGAGTTACGTCAAAAAAGACGCTGCAACGCTTGAGCGGGTAACCGATTGGAAATTCACCATAGAAAACAACCTCAAACAAGTTCCAGTAATCCGAAGCCCAAACGGAAACATCCTCAAGTACCTGCCCTACCGCTACCGCGACTTAACAGGCGAAGTCGTCTTTGAGTTTGAGTCAAAAGAGGAGTTTGACGACGTCATCAGCGATAGGGAGTTTGCGTTGGAGTTTGGCTTAGGCGGAGCCTACAAAGCGGTTTTTAGCGGCTGCAAATGGGAAAACACGCAGGTGCCCACACGCATTGAGGAGCTTGTCAGCTTGAAAGCCGCGTTTGTGGCAAAAACAGTTACAATCACTTGAGGCTGAAAAGGATGTCGGACTTTTCTAAACAAACAGAGTTGCTGCAGAAATGGTTTGACACTTGGAACCAGATAGGCGAACGCATCCAAAGCCTTCCCGAGTGGATGCAAACCATCCTGCTAGACGACCTCAACACTGCCATAGTTAACCGAGTCACAGTCATGGAGTTGATACTAAATGCGCAAACAAACCCTTAACATCGACGCCGAATACGGCGAGGAATACGCTGGCAAATACGTTTTCCAAGAACTCACTTGGGCAAAACGCAGCCGCATAATCCAAAAATACACCAAATACCACCCAGTCACGGGGCAAATTGCCAGCAGCGACTTTATCGCGATTCAGGCTGAAACGATTTGGGCGGCACTAAAAGAGCAGCCGCTGGGCAACCCATTGAGCTTGGAGAGACTTTTGGGCGAAGAAAACGGCGTCCCCATCGCGCTGGGCGAGTTATTCTCAAAAGTCGTCAACAGTCTGTGTGCTTTGTCGCGGGAGGAAACGGCTTTTTTATCCGAGCAATCCGACGCCAAAAGCCCCACCCAGCCATCACCGACTTTAGGCTCTGCAAGGAATTCGGCTGGACACCCACCCAACTCGCCAAGCAGCCAGCCCGAACCATCCAGCAATTTACCGTCATCTTGAACGAGGTTGACCGTCAAGCAGAGGAAGAGCAGGGGAAAGCGGAGAGGGAGGCAAAAAAACATGAGCGTTACAGTTAACCTGAATGTTTCAGGTGTCAGGGAGTTTGAGTTGGCGCTTAGCCGTTTTGATAAGCAAATGCAGAGCCAGATTCAGGGCAAGCTTGCGGGTTGGGCAGAAACCACGCGGGTTGAGGCTCAACGTTTGGTTCCTGTAAGGACGGGTTATTTGCAAAGCACGATTTATTCTAAGGCGCATGAGTGGCAGATGGAAGTTGGCGCACAAGCAGCGTACGCGGCGGCGGTGGAGTTTGGCAGCCGCAGGGCGCAGGCTAAACCCTACTTGACACCAGCAATCGAGCGGCACCTGCCAGAGCTGGAACAGGTTTTGCTGCAAGCCATAGACACAGCCAAATTGGAGGCGAACCTGTGAGTTTTCGAGAAATAGCCGTAACAATACGCGCCGTGAATCAGGCAAGCAACGAGTTCAACAGAGTGCGCACTGACGCTGAAGTTTTAGCTGCCCGCGTGAGAAGCTTGGGTTCAGCTATTGCAGGCATCGGAGCAGGAGCAACAGCAGTTGGGTACGTGGCACACCAGTTTGGACTCTTAAATGACGAGCAAACTAAGGTTTTCAGCTCCGCCATGATGGTTGTCTCTGTAATGGGCATGTTCATGCGAACCAGCGCAGGAGTAGCCGTTGCACAGAAAGTGTACGCTGCCGCCACCGCGTTTGCCGCTTCGGTTCAAAACAGCCTCAACATCAGCTTTGCCACCTTCCTCGCGTTGACGGGCGTGGGCATAGCCGTGATTGTCGCCGCAGCAGCCGCCATGTACAGCTTCGCCAACAGCATGAACACCGCGTCAGCAAGTGTTCAAAACTTCAACCAGTCCGCCGCTGAAACCCCAGCTCGGAGCAGAAGCATAAGACGTGCAGGCGATGATGAGTTGTACCGTCGAGGAGTCGAGTAAGCCTTGAGCGTTAACCCGCCGTCGGTAGCCATCGTGTTTGGCAGCGTAACCCCGCCACAGGGCGATGTGGTTTGGCTTAGGCTGCATCTGGGCTGCACCAAAGAAGTAGGCAGCTTCGAACTTCTGCTGCAGAACTGGAATGGCAAATACAGCCCCAACGGCTCCTACCCCATCGCAGTCGGCTTGGACGGCAACATTTACGTGGGCAGAGCAGCCGCGTGTCCACTGGTTATGACTTGCCGCGTTGAAGTGGTCAAGTATGAGTCGTCGCCTGTGGAGAATTTTTTGCGGGTGTGCGGCAGATGCTGGGGTGAGCGATTGTTCCGCCGAGTAGTCACTAAAACGTATGAGGGTAAGAAGGGCGAGGAAATCGTGAAAGACCTGCTGGATTACTACGTGGGCTTGAGCCACGTTCGAGACAGCGTTGAGCTGGTTGAGGATACGGACACCACCTACACGAAACTTGAGTACTCCGACACGCCCGTCATCGACATACTCCGAGAAATCGCAGACAGCGCCGACAAAACAGGCACAATCGGCTACGACTTTCGCGTGGCGCCAGACGGCAAATTCGAGTTCTTCCCCAAAGGCGCCAAAACCAGCGCTGTGAGTTTAACCGACAAAATCGAGGCTTCAGAGTACACGCGAGAGGTTGTTCGTGTTCGAAACCGCGTAACCGTTTACGGCACAAGCGACAAGAGCATGCCAGATGACAAGGACGCTTGGACTGAAGGTTTAACGCCCAGAGACGGCGCTTGGACCGCAACTTCAGGCACAGTCAGCTTTGATTCGGCAAACAAGCTCAAAGGCTCAGGCAGCGTAAAAACCTCGGCGACAAACCTGTACTACGCAGGCTGCCTATTCACCCTGAACTTCGGCACCATGGTGAACGCTGACTTGTACCCCACCTTGAACCTGGCGCTGTATCGGGAAGCCGCGTTTAACGGCAACGTAACCGTAACCCTCTTTGACCTGCTCGACCACGCCGCCAACCACGAGTTCACTGTGGGCAACGACAAATGGTTCCAAACCCAAATAGACGTGGGCGCCTGGGGCGCTGACGTGTGGCAGGTTGAAGCGGGCTTTTTGTGGCAGCAAATCAACCGCGTACGCGTCACATGCTGGTTTGACGGCTCAGGCTCAGGCAATTTCTGGGTTGACGGATTGTTTTTTGGCGGACGCCGCTTTGGCAGCACACAGGAAAACGCGGCTAGCCAAGCCAGCTTTGGACTGCGTGAGCTAGTGGAGGTTAACGAGGAGTTCTGCAGCGACTTGGAGTGCGAATCCCACGCAAACGCGTTGCTCTCAAGCCTCAAAGACCCAGCCGAGAGCCTAACGATTCAGAGCAGCGTAATCGATTTTGGCGAGGCGCCGATTTTGGCTGGCGACAAACTGCACGTTTCCCTGCCAAACGAGGGCGTAAACGGTGATTTTCGCGTTTTAAGCGTGGAGTACCTTGTGGATGGCAAAACGCAGACGCTGCAGACCACTCTTGAGTTGGGCAGGGAGCGGCCTTTGCTTGCTGACCACGTTTACGCCTTGCGGTGCCGAACTGACCGTTTAAGCCGCCTGAAAACGGCGCGTTAACTGGAGGGCAGCAAATGTTTGTCCTGATTTTTATGGTTTTGAGGGGTGCAGTTTTTATATTTGCAATGCAGTATGCTTTGAAAGGGAAGAGAAGAGGGACCTATTTAATTGACAGTTATAGTTGACGACGCTGGAAGCGGCGATTTGCTGTTTGGCGTCGTAGTCGGCGCGTACAGGGAAGAAACGGGCGACTTCAAATACGACCTTATCGACGTGCGGTTCTATCAGGAAATTTTCCGCGAAAAAGAGTACCTGCAGGAATCGTCCCGAGTGGTTTCCAAACTGGTTACTGGTCTCAGCTTGGGCGCTGACGAGGAAATCCACATTTGCCAAGGCTGCATCTTTGACGTTGCAGCTGAAGAGCTAAAGAAAGTTTACGGTGAAGACCGTGTTAAACGCATCCGCGTAGTCGGCGAGGCACAGCGGCTAGTGGAAATCGCGTATTTAGACGAGATCCGCAACTTGGGCTATGAACCCCTAGCTGAACGCGAGGAGAAGAGGGGCAAAAGCTTTTTCCACATGATGCGCTGGCTAAAAGACAAACCTGAAATGCTACGCTACGCCAAAACAGGCTGGCCACGACTAAAAAATTATCAACTATTCAAAAAGTTCCATGTTGACCCATCGTACAAGGCGGTTTGCACGGATTGCGGAGCCGAATGCGAAGTGCCATTCCAGCCGAAAGCTGACAAGCCGATTTACTGCAAAAAATGTTGGGCACACAAAAAACCCCGCAAAACACGTAAAAACAAAACAATAAAACACTGAGAGAAAAAATAAAATGAATGTTTGGTTTGACTTTAATTCAAGTTGGTATGTGCTTTTCTTTGCCTTTCTTGGCGCATGGGCGCTTTTGATGTTTGTTAGGCAAAAGAGGCATCTTAAACACGAAGCTAAAGAGCAGATGTTTTTGGCGGTCGGCGGAATGTTTTCGCTGATGCTTATGGAGT
>CAYMLF010000053.1:0-11983 GCA_964391275.1 uncultured Candidatus Bathyarchaeia archaeon | reverse complement strand
CCGTCTATTCCCCAGTTCACCCTAAAGCCAGTCGACCAATCTTATGATGTACCCATAACATATTCAATAGACCCTTTAACAGGAGAAAACATAACGCATGAAGGCTACCACGTTAAAAAACAAGCCATAGACATCACAATAAAAAACCAGCATTATTTTAACACACAGTACAAGTTGCTCTATAACGTTCGTGTCAAGAATCACTTTGGAAGTGACTGGGTGGAGCTTTACTCGCCTTTTGGAGATTGTGGGCCAAAGTATCCTTCTCCATCAAGTTCTGATTACACAGTACTACAATATCACTGGGACTATGGTTCGGATGTGCAGTTGGATTTTCAAGTGCGAGCATTAGTGGGGCATTATTATGAGAAAAGCATTCCAGACCATCCGTTAGCTGGCGTATTTCCAGCGTATGACACTGTCGAAAGTAGCGGTTGGAGCGGTACTCAAACGTTTTCGTTTAATGACACATCTCTTCCTACTCCAACTGCCGCTCCATCAGCTACACCTAACGACGCAACCACGCCTCAAGACATAACTGGCTCTGAAACCGCCACGGTGCCGAGTTTAGACTGGGTTCAACTGACCATATTGGCGCTGCTAGCGGTTATTGCTGCAACCTTGCTGGTGATTGCCGTTACGTACTTGCGTAGAAAAGGCTAGTTGAGTGATTTATATAGAGGGGAGGGGAGTCGCTGCAGAGCAACAGGCTTTTGTGTTTGTGTTGTTGCAGTCACACACCTTTAAGTCGGCATCTGCACTGTTTTTGTTAGGGACTCTTTTTTGTGTAAGGGCTACTTTGGAGGTGAATTGTAAGTGGTTGAAATTGAAGTCCGCAAAACCGAAGATGAAAAACAGGAAAGCACACAAACAACACTTGACATCAACGAGATTATTAACAAAATCAGTGAGGTAACAAGCAAAATTAAAGAGTTATCAGGGGATGGGAAACCGATGGCTGTGCGTCTGGACGGCTTTAACTTTTCTGTTGCCCGAGCACCAGACATGTATGATTTAACGGTAAAGCTGAATTTAACGGTTAAACCCAAAGCGCCTCCAACGAAGGTTGAAGTAACAGTTAAGCAAGCGCCCGCATAACTCTCGTTTTTAAAAAAAGAATTTTTTTTATCGTAAAAAAGGTGGCAGTGAAAGACTTCTAAGCAGTATGCTGTCAATCTAAAATTCACTTTCTACTTGACCCTTTATATAAGGGGGGTATAGAAAAAAATCGCGGCTAAGATAAAAAAAACAGACGGCAACATACAGAGAGCAACCCGCAAAACAAATAACCCAAAACCGCCAATAACTCATTAACACAGGGGAAACTACAATGTCAGCAACCGATATTTCAAACATCGTAATCGTAAGCAATACACTTGTTGTTTTCGCAACTTTTCTAGCTACATTGTACAGAATAAAAATTGAGCGCGACCAAGTGCAAACTACTAAGAAAAACGCTTCTGCAAGTCAGTGCCTAAAGTCTTTTCGCCAATATGTAAGGGCGGAAAAGAATGAGCTCTTGGAGATGGATAAGGTGGAGCTGCAAAAGTTTTTGGATTACCTTGAAAAGCTTGGCGAAAGATAGCAGATATCAAAAGACCCCTCAATACTTGTCGCCAGTAGCCACTTTCCATTCATCCTTAATTAGCAAGCCAGCCATAGCACTAATTGGGAGATTGCAAAAAACTACCAAAAACAGGAGAGCTAAAGAGCTAAAATTTAACAAGCGAACTATTACAATCGCATGTTCTTATCTTCCATAATCTTTGTAGGCGGGTAAATCTGTTCAAAAACAGTTTCAACTCGCCTAAGCAATTCTTGACGGTTAACCTTTAATGATTCAGTATTTCCAAGTCCTAAATCTTCACTTTCTAACAAGACATATCGTCTGATTTGTGCAGGATGCTCCAGCTTCAAATTAAGCTGTTGAATCGCCAAGTCAATTTGGCTCCTGCAGGAACCAAGCCAGTCCACCCATAAAATTGCACCACAGTAAGGCTGATTATCGCCCACTACTACACATTCACGAACATTAACGATACATTTTAACGCTAACTCAAGGCGTTCCACAGGAATCTTTTTCCCATAAGACGTTACAATCAAGTTTTTCTTTCGACCCAAAATCTTTAGGTGCCCCTCAGAAGTCACTTCGCCAACGTCGCCAGTGACAAGCCAACCATTCCTAAAAGACGAAACGCCGTCACGGTTAAGGTACCCACGCATCACTTGAGGACCCTTCAGCAAAATCTCCCCATCCACATCAATTTGCACTTGAGTGTCTTTAAGCGGCAAACCCACAGACTCAGGATTATTAAACCCAAGCCTGTTCATAGCCACCAAGGGAGCTTCAGACAAGCCATAAGCGTTGTGAACCTCAATTCCCAATTCCTGAAGGTCACGCAGCAGTCGTCCACTTGAGCAAGCAGCCCCAACAATTAGCTGAGACGACTTATCCAACCCTGCCTTTCTCAACAAGGCAAAACGCAAAAACCGCCTAAGTAAACGTTTTTTTAAGCGATTTTGAGTTTTAATGTATTGTTTACCTAAACGGTTTGCTGCTAAGGCAGACCATAATTTTTCGTAAAACCTTGGAATCGCAAATAAAACGCTGGGTCTTGCCAGCCTTATTGCTTTTTGCAGGTTATGGTAGTCTTTAAGGTAATAGAAATCCATAGCTGCAGGAATAAAATACGGCGAGTACGTTGCAGTTACGCCTTCAGCGACATGGTTCATGGGCAAAAAAGACAGGTACGATGCTTTGCTGTTACGTGTTTTCCACGGAAAGTTTGAAGCCAAAGCTTCAGCAACATAACGCAAGCTGCCATGTTCTAAGCATGCACCTTTAGGTTCACCAGTGGAACCGTAAGTGTAGCGTACAGTAGCTAAATCAGCAAACTCTACTGGAGCCATCAATAACTTCGAGCCATCGCGTGCTTTCTCAAGAAATTGCTTCCAAGAAACAATTCGACCTGAAGCCTCAGACGTCTGCTGGTGACAGAACGAAACTACTGGAACTTTAGGGTTTATTGAGTCGATTTCTTCAATTATGTTTTGAGCTCCGACAAAGAACAGTTTAGCTTGGGTTTCACTTAGAATCTTGTTAATCTCCAAAGCTGGGCTTGTAACGTAAATTGGGCATGAAACAGCGCCGATCAAGCCAACGGCGACATCAATCATCAAGTAACGAACACAATTGTTGCCTACAACAGCAACAAAATCGCCCACTCCAACGCCCATCGCCTTCATCGCAGCCGCTGCCTTGAGCATTTCGTCTCTAACTTGCCTTGAATCATAATCAATGACTTTGTTGTCTGTTATTTCGTGGTAACGGATTGGTTTAGTTTGGCTTTCAAGACGAAACAGAATTTGCTCATGAACTGTACGTTCGGAACGATGAAAGAAACTGTAGTAAACCCCATACTGCAAAATATTAGGCAACATTTCACGCCAGTTAAAGCTGTAATTGCCCATCAGGTGATTAGTGGATTCACGGTTGAAATTCTGGTTTTGGCTAAAGTATGGCGTTAACGTACGAAAGGCGTCTAAAGATTTTTTGCCTGATGCATCAAAGGAGCTTAACTGCAGGAAGGCTTCAAGCGTTTTTGCAAAGGACGAAAGAAACACTATCTTGGGCAGCTTGAGCCGCATTTCCTCATAAGCCCAGCTTCGCACGAAATCAACTAGCTCCTTTGCAGTTGGCGCTTTTTCTTTAGGCGAAGTTAAATGAAACGTTAAACCCCCAGCCTGCGCATTAAATGTCAGGTTTACCACAGCGTCAGCCACGTAGTCCACTGGAACAATGTTAACCCTAAAATTTGGCGAAACAGGAAGAAAACGCAGGTGCCCAGTAAGGTACTGCCTGAGCAGATAGTAAATGGTGTTAAAAGTTTTTACAGCACCAGTTTTTGAGTCACCCACTATAAGGCTGGGGCGAAAAACTGTGATAGGCAACTCAGCTTTGGCATCATTCATCAACAATTCGCTTTCATATTTGGTTTGCTCATAAAGACTGGAAAAACCAAAATCATTCGATAATTCCGCCTCGCATATTTCGCCGTTTCGTTTCCCCGCAACATACGCAGTTGAAACATGCGAAAGCCTGCGTAAGCCATGGTCTTGGTTGATTTCTTTGGCTAACTCTATTATTTTAGCTGAGCCAACGACATTAATGTCTCTTAACTCGTTAATGGGCTGGTTAGGTGTAGTGTTTGCGGCACAATGAATTATGTGAGTCACTTGCTTAGTAAGCGCTCTGTATTTTTCTGCTTCAAGGTCTAAGCAAGGTTTAGTTAAGTCACCGCAAAGAACACTCACACGACTGCCTATGTTTTGAGCGAGTTCACTCCATTCCCACCAAGCCCGTTTAAGCCGCAAAACAGCCTCATCTTGACTAGCTGCCCTGACTAAAACAATTATTTGAGAATCAGTTTGCCCGATTAGTCGTCTGGCGATTTGTGTACCAACAAATCCTGTACTGCCAGTTAAGAATACTACAGCAGGCAAGCTACCATTCCCTTTCCTTCCCCCGCCTTAAGGAGAGAAGTACCAATATTAAATCGTTATTCCCAGCTTTTTCAGAAAAATTTTTTAGAGTATAAGTGAGGATTGAGTATGTGAGGTGTTGTTATGGAGAAGAAATGCCCAATCTGCAAAACCGTTTACACAACGTTTGATGCTAAAAAGAAGTATTGCAGTGACGCTTGCGCTAAAAAAGCAAACAAAGCAAAATAGCCCTCTAAAACAGTCAGTTTAACAATCGAGGATATATCGTTTTTTTGCCAGTCTACCAAGCATTAATGTTACAACCATAGCTGCAACAATCAAACCTACAAGCCCCAAAAAATATTCCACATCGCCCAGAACATCTATAGCTCGTAAATAAAACGCTAAAAACGTCAACCCAAGAAAAATAATAAGCGCCACTGTTGAAAGCTTCAACCTGTAACTACGCATGCGCTTTGAATAACCCCTCTCGAGAGCGCAAATCAATATTTTTCACCTCAACTAACTGTACACTTGTTAGACGCCATTTAAAGGGGATATTTCGATTGCATGCATCCAACGCTTAAAAGAATGTTACAAAATTGGATATTTGCCAATTAATCATAGTTAACTGTTGTACAAATAATGTCATAAACTGATCATTTAAAGGGTTAAAAAATAAAAAGGAGAAAAAAGAAATTTAGGGCAGGTTTACTTTTGCAACCAACGCTAAATCTTGCAGATTGTTCAGTTGTACTCTGTTGTTTGAAATAGTGTACAGTGTGTTGCCGATGTAGAGGGAACGCTGTATGCCTTCAGCCATATTGCTGTACCAATTTGAAGAGTCTGCATTGTCTTGATGGGTAACTTCGCCTTTCAATGTGAAGCCGTTTGCAGGTGACACGTTAAAGACGTATGCACCTATCCAATTCGTAGTTTCGCTAACGTAACTGCTTTTGGCAGAGTCTTCAGGTGCTCTTGGAGCAATACTGCTACCGTTTCCGTCTCTAGTTTTTGAATCTGGAACAGCAGGTTCAGGATAGTAGCCATAGTTGGTGATTGAAACCGGTATGACTAAAAGCTGCTTTTGCGGGTCAAACATGAAAGCTTTAGGTTCATAAAGCGCAATAGAGTCAGAGTAGTCAGCGTCTTGTCCAATTATGGTTTTAGCAATTTCTGTTGGGTTATTCATGTCCGTAACGTCAAAGAGCGAGAGTTTTACAGTGTTGTTTTCTTTGCCAATACCGATTATGTAGTTTTCATTGTATGGGTGGAGGTAGCTTGAGTAACCTGGAATCTTGAGTTCACCGGCAACTTTCGGGGAAGTAGGGTTTGTAAGGTCTAAAACGAAGAAGGGGTCGGTTTGCTTGAAAGTTACCAAGTAAGCTTTATCGCCCACGAAGCGTGCAGAGTAGATTCGCTCATCTTGGGCTAGGTTCTCAATCTTACCTACCACACCCAGATCCATGTTTAAGACGTATAGGTTATTGTGTTGGTCTCTGTTCATCCATGAACCAGTAGAGACTGTGGTTGCAATTCGGAAATTGCCATTGTACTCATCCATGCTGTACTGGTTAAGAACGTAACCAGAAACGACGCCTTGAGCTGCAAAAGTTAAATCTGCATTGTTTATGGCAACACGATAGATTTCTGTGCCCTCACCAGTCTTGTCTGGGAAAGTCACATACATGTTACTTGAAGAAACGTACATGTTGCTTGTGCCGCCCATCATTATGGTCATGTCTGTGTGCGCCTCTGAATCATCCATTATGTTAACACCGGCAAACGTAGTGTAGCTGAAAGAGTTGTCTTGCATGTCAGTGTAGTAAATGTCTGTTGGCGCTATTTCTTTGCTTTCTGCACCGCTACAGAGTTGTGGCAGAATAACTGTGTCATTGTTCAAGTAGGCTGGTTGGCTTACAACTGTGTAGACGTAATTGTTTATCATGCGTGAGTTGAAGTAGCTGCCGCTTAAGGTCAAGTTTCTCGTCAGGGTTGGATTAGCCTTGTCAGTTACGTCATATGTGTAAATGAAGGATTTTACTGAATTTGCGTAGTAATCGTATGTTAAACCGATTGTGCCGCCGATTGGCATTGGCAAGTAAACGTTGTTGCTGTATTTGCTGCCTAAAACTGCAAGTTTATTGCCGTTTT
Organism: uncultured Candidatus Bathyarchaeia archaeon; assembly: GCA_964391275.1. Lineage (GTDB taxonomy): Archaea > Thermoproteota > Bathyarchaeia > Bathyarchaeales > Bathycorpusculaceae > Bathycorpusculum. Next base: position 5,347 of record CAYMLF010000053.1, on the reverse strand, counting down.
GGCTGAGGAACATTCCAGCGCAAGAGGTTGAAATGTCAAAGTTGATTTCTCCAACCACTGAAGCAGGAGAGTTTGCCTTGACAATGTACACTGTTGTTGTAGGTTCGGCTGTGTAGTTTTCGTTTAACGTATAGATATATTGACCATCAGTTTTTACGATGTCTGCTTCGTCAACACCTGCAACTTGCACATTAGTAGTGGAGTAACCAAGAGACTCAGATGTAGAAGTAACAGCACCTGCTGGCCCTTGAGGGGCAGGGGCAGGAGTTTTTATGCCAAAGGAACTTCCTTCAAGCGCTGCATTCGAACGTTGAGCATCTAATGGTCCACCGCCAAAGTAGCCTGCTGCGTCACTTTGAGTATTTACTGTCAGAAAACTCTTTAGTTCATCAACTGAAGAAAAAGTCTTCAACGGTGAAGCACCCGTCAACGTGTAGAGTACTGTTGGCGTTGTAACGGTGTAGATGGTTCCAACTAGAACTACGGCTAATAGTATTGCTGCGGTTGCGTAAACTTTGATTTTGCTTTTTATTTCTCTTTGTACCATATTTTTCTCTTCCTGATAGGCGTTAATTAGCTGAGTTTATTTTATGCTAAGCCTTCGAACATTTTGTACTAACTGTTAGAATGGGCGCATTCCCCATATGCGGTAAGCTTCAAACCAAAAGATTCCGCAGACGATAGCGCCAAACGTGATGATGAACATGTTATCCCGATTGAAAGCGGTAACTAGAAACATTACGTATGCAAGATAGAACACTGTTGCGAACAAAGCGTAGAAGAAGAATCTTGGAAACAAGAGCTTGCCAAGCTTTACGTAATGCCTTAGCACGCCAATTTTAACTTCACTAACTAAGACATAATGTCCGCCAACTTCTTGTTTTTGAACCAAACCTAGCTCTCGAAGCTGCTCGAGATGGTGATTGGCTATGCTGGGGCTGCTAAAATGTAGGGCACGCTGGACTTCTCGTACACTGACTGGCTCGCCGTTCTTTAGTAGGAACCAGTAGACCTTCCACGCTTTGCCTCGTAGAGCGTATTCTAGTTCGGTTTCGTTATTCATACGGTATCAGCTGTGGGCTTTAACGGATAAGTACATATACTGATACATATAAGACCAATTGTTAGTACACGGTAGCTTCAAGTCATATTTGCTTTTGCAGCTCTAAAGACCAATCGAACCTTGCCGCTTAATACAAGGGGATGAGTCAACATGGCTTTATATAAGGGAGGGGGGTCACAGTAGAGAGACCTCGACGACGCCATGTTGACCTCAACTTTTGCGCATACGCTTCCGTATACGCCTTTAAATAAGGGGGCTATAGTCGCCGAGAGCAACACAGAGCAAAGGGTTGGATTATGCTTTGCAGTTGCCGTTTTCAGGTAAAATCTTTAGCGCCCGCAAAATCCGCTTGAATTCTTCCTCTTTAAGCGATGCACGTCTACCGTTTGCATAAGTATCCTTGATTTTATCTACTACCGCAGCAACTGTTTGTTCATCTGGCTCATTTCCTAAGAGCTCAACAATTTTATGCTTAATTATGCCTTTCCCAGACTGTTTACCAATAGTTAACCTTCGTGTGTTGCCAACAAGTTCTGGAGGATAAGGCTCATAAGTCCATGGGTCATTCAAGACGCCATGAGTGTGTATGCCAGATTCGTGGGCAAAGCCGTAGTCGCCGACAATTGCCTTGTTAGGCGGAACCACGTAGCCAGTTGCCTTGCCAATGTAATCAGCTGTTTCTTTAAGCTTCAGAGTTTTGCCTTCAAACTTTTGTACATCATGATGTAGATACAGGTTAAGGATGACTTTTTCTGTTTCAGCGTTTCCTGCTCGTTCACCAATGCCAAGGAAGGTTGTGCTTGCGTAAACTTTGTCCCAAACACCCTGAGCAGCTTTGATTGCAGCCATAGTATTCTCGACCGCGTTGCCAAAATCGTCATGAGCATGAATTTCAATTGCTGGCATTTTGGTTTCTTTTTTAATCGCCACCACTTTTGCTGGAATACCATTGGGCAACGGAGCATTCGCGTCTGAAAGCCCAATACCAACCGTGTCGCACACTCGATAGCATTCTGCACCAGCCTCTGCAACTGAGTTAATTATTTCCCGTTCGAAATCCCAGTCCGCACGAGTACTGTCTTCGCCGTGAACGAAAGTACGTAAGCCGCAAGTCTTGGCTGAATATTCAACCACATCTATAATGTTGGCTAAGATTTGTTCATGAGTTTTCTCTGGCCACTTAGCCTTAAAATGGATGTCTGAAACAGGATGAGAAATCCCAACTTCCTTGAAGCCTAAAGAAACTGCGCTGTCAATATCTTCTTTAACTGCACGGCACCAGCCTGCAACACGCATTTTCAGGTTTAAGTCCATTATCATTTTGGCTGCTTTCTTATCTGGTTCTTGATAATGAAAAAGTTCTATGCGTTCAACGCCTACTTCGTTTAAGAGTTCAGCGATTTTTGCGGCGTCTTTTGGTCCTGCTGCTAAGCCAGGCATTTGAATGCCGTCGCGCAGGGTTGAATCATCTATTATTGGTTCAGTTTTTAGGGGCAATTTGTAATAAAACTGTTTTAGGTCCATTTCTTGTTCTACTCTGTCTATTTTTACGCTTCTTTCCAGGCATAATGTAACGCTTATTAACGCTTATGTGTCATTGATAAATATTACTGTATAGTTTTTGTAAGATTGTCAAGCAGCTTATATTACTAAAAACGCATGTGTCTTGTCTTAAGTAAACTAAAGGTTTACATTAATAACATGCTTTTTAGCATAAAACTGAAAGTTACCGAACCTGCTCAAGCAACGCCTTAATCGTTCCTGAAACACCCAGCACATGCACAGCAGCATCTCGCCCTGCAATACTAGTTACTGTAGCCAAAGAAGCCCTAACACAATCCAAAGTTTCAAGCGAAGTCCTAACAATCGCCATCTTGCGTGAATCATCCAGATTAATCAAAGCAAGACTTGTTCGACTTGCGCCAACCTCGCCATAAAGCTTGGTAACTGAACCCCAAACCGCATCCATAAACTCTTTCTCACTGGGCAAACCTTCAGTTTCAAGCTGCAACGCAAAATAACGCCGTTTTACACGCTTCATGGGTCACTGCCTTCCTCTACAACGCTTATGCCAGGAGCAACAAAATGCTTGCTTAGCTTTTTACGGTTGCGCTCAATAATCGCCAACGGATTCGACGAGACAGCATCCAGTGCTGAAGCTTCATCTAAACCGAAAAGAAAAGCTAAGCTTGCCATATCACGCGGCATACGCATAAACCGTTCGTCACTAACGCCGCTTGAAATAATTAAGGGCACTTTAAACTCGCGTGCAATCGCCGCTTCACGACGCAAACTTGAGAGCAACCGAACACGCGAAGGACCCTCCAAAACCAGCAATGGCTTAACATCAATCTCCAGTGCCGCTAAACCGCAACATGCTAATTCAGCTTCTTGACGGTCAAAAAACCGTTTACGGTAATCACCGCTGGGAAAATTCAGCAAATCCACTCGCCTATCTTTTGCTGCTTGACGTGCCACCTCTTTGCTGTCGCATACAACGCAAATAACCTCGAACTTTCTTCGAATCCTTCGCAACGCATGCATTAGCTCGTTTTCGTTTCTAGGGCGCAAGTCTGCACGCAAAACAACATCTATCCCCAAGTTACTGCAGATTTCTTTAAGCTTTGTTACCTCTTCATTTTGTGGTTCAGAATTAAAGGGCACAGAAACATAGCGGTAACCAAATTTCGCGGCTCTTTGGATGAAACGCTCAATAGTCTGCGTTTCTTTAGAGTTTACGCGCAAATGCAAATCGGCAAAGGCTCGTTTCATTGCAGTAACCCATAACTTTGAAGAATCTCGTTGATTTCTTCTGGCTTTTTATCTTTAAAGTGAATTTTAAGAGCGATTGGGTCGTTTTGTGCAAGCTTAAATGCCTCTAAGAAGGCTGATTGCTTATCAAAACGCAAGTACAGGTTGTGCCTTTCAAGATGCAGTTTTATGTCTTGATTGAGTTTTTCTTTATCTAAAGCGTTTAAGCCCTCACTAATTTTCTGAAGCAAAAACGGCAGCTGTTTTTTGTCGGTTAGTTGTGTAGTAAAAAGGGTGATGGGGTTTCCATGATGCCCCACTAAACTGCTTTTTTCGAACTTGGCAGTTTCGGCAAGACCTGATGGTAACAGGTTGCGTACAGCCGTTACGACTTTTTCAGGATTTTCAGTTGCATGCACAAATACTCGTACATCAACATACCCTATTGGCGGTTTCGAAGACATTGGGCACCGATTTTCAATTGGGCTTCTAGCATTTAGCTTTTATCTAAACGTTATGCCTTGTTTGCTTTAGCGGCTACTGGTTTAGCTTTGGCTGCGTGTGCTTTCAAAGCTGCAATGTTATCTTCGTGTGCTGTCTTGCGTCTAAAGTCCACTGGCAAACCCATTTGTTTAGCTTGCAGACGGTTAACGCCTGCTTTAGCTAGTTCATTTGGGCTGAAGCCTCTGCCGCTTTTATGTTTTCCGTTTGGTTTATTGATGGTTGGTTTTATGTGGTGCATATTACTGTGTTCCCCGCTTTCGTGCTCCTCTTCGGTGGCTTGGTCTGAATTTTTCTGCTCCGCGTCCTTTGTGGTGCAGACCTCTAACGTTTTTGCCTGCACTTGTCATGCTTCTAAAAACGCGGCTTGTGTGTTGAGGCTGTGCAATCCAGTTTATGTCTTTGTCTGATTTTATTACTGGACTGTTTGGGTCAACTAGGATGACTTCAAACCATTTGCTTCTTCCGTCTTCGCCAACCCAGTAGCTGTTTAGTACTTCTAGGTTGGGGTATTTTTTTGCTGCACGTTCTTCTGCGATTAATCGGATGCTTTTTCCCGGTTTAAATTTGGCGACACCCATGCGTTTGGGTCGTCTTCCTGATTTGGGTCTTATTTTGCGTAGTCCACCACGTCTTACGCGTGTGCGGACGACTACGAAGCCTTGTTTTGCTTTGTAGCCTAGTTTTCGTGCTCTGTCAAGCCTTGTTGGATGTTCTATGCGTGTAACTGTTGGTTGCCGTCTCCACTGTATCAAGCGTTGCCGCATTAGCTCTTCAACGAAAGATTCTTCGGGTTTAGCCCATTCTTCGGCTATATACTTGTATGCCATTTTTATTTTTTCACCTATGTTTATTGTTGCTTACGGTTCAGCCTTTCGGCCACATCCCAACGGACATGATTGTCCGCCTGCAATTTCGAATCATAGTACCGTTGCATGAAATAAACCTTTCTTGAACCAACTAAGCTAATTTAATCATTTATCGTTGAAAAACTTGCATTAGCATGTAGAGTTGCTCTGTTGCGATTTTTTT
>CAYMLF010000052.1:0-12116 GCA_964391275.1 uncultured Candidatus Bathyarchaeia archaeon | reverse complement strand
TTATTGAGAGTTCAGCTGTGGTAAACTGCTCATAGGGCACAAGAACCAATGCAGTCCCGTCACCGGATGAAGGCAAATCACTCAAAGACGCTAAGGCCAAGGCGCCTGTATTTTTGCTTAATTCCGAGTAGCCGTTCCAAGCTGGATTATCGACCCGGAAGTCACCTGTAGGTGGATAGAACCAAATAATTGCACAGCTCACAAGTACGATAATTAAAATTAAAGCTGGCAAAACCTTACGCGACTCCATTTAATGCCCTCCGTATTTCTTTTACTAATTCCTCCGCCCTCTTGGAATCAGATTCGCTGGTTGGATGAGTAGAATACAATACAAATTCCGCAAGTAACGTCAACTCTGAGAACACCCCAACAGCATCATGCAGTTTTGGACTTGCCGACTGGAGATATTCGCGTAGAGTCATAGTCAGCGACGCTGACACCCCAGTAACTGACTGGACGATTGATAAAGCTTCAATATATGCCTCGATAACTCTTCCTCTAAATCCCTCAAGTTTCCGCTCAGCAACAACAGTTGGCACAGTCACTGCTATCTCCTTCTGTGACGCCGTAACTTCCGCTACCTCTTGAGATACAGGTATTGTTATCTTCTTGCTCTTTCCTTTAGCAAACCTCAAATAGAGTACAAAAACAACCGCAAGAGACGCAGCTAACATCAAACCAACGCTTACCATGTTTAGAACAAAGACCGAAGCCGTTTTGCCCGTTGCCGCTTGCCAAGGCTGAGCTGGCTGAGCAACTACACGCAAAGTTTGGTCACCAGCTAAAACAGTGCTAAACGGTATGCCAATCGTTATGCTGAATGTTCCATCGCTTTCTGTCTTAGCGGTAGCTGAAACATCAGCAAATACAACCGTAACATCTGCATTACCCAGTGGACCTGATGTTGCCTTCACTGTGCCATTAACCTGAAGCTGTGCTGGAAGCATAATAAACGACGGATTAGAAACCTCTAACGTTGTAGCTAGTTTTGTGATCGTTAAAATTCTTGTTACTGTAGCTCCAGAGAATAATCCACTTGGCGCAACCGTTACCGCCAAGGTGTGATTGCCTAACTTTACTGAAGCATTAATAGCCGATCTAGTGTTGAATGTACCGTTTGCATCCGTTGTTTCCTGCGCAATTACAACGCCGTCAAGAAGCACCTTAACTTGTCTTCCACCTTGTGGCACATCATCTTGAGATGTAACTACACCGTTGAGACTAAGGGAAAGGCCCGGATAAGCCGCGCCTGGAGACGAAATACTAAGTATTGTGCGATAGTATAACACCTTAACTGTAACTGTTGGACTTGTAGCTCCCAGATATGTGCCCCTGTCGTTGCCTGTTGGAGCGTAATATGCGCGGATAGCAACAGAATTAACATATTTGTAAGGTATGCGAATCACAGAGTTGAATGTGCCATCTGAGCCAGTATTGACCGTTGAAATATCAATGCCGTCTAAAGTCAGGGTAACAGCTCGGTTGGCTAAAACCTGACCGCCAGAAGTTAACACGCCATAAGCACTCAAATATCCACCCACAAAGCACTCTGTAGCATTCAACGACAAAGTTATCGAAGTAGCCTTCAAGTTTTTAATTTCTTCTTCATTATACCGCTGATTAGCCTGCCGCAGAAGACTATGATAACGATCGATAAGTTCCTGCAGTCTATCAAGTAAATTCTGTAACTGCGCGTACGCCTGCTTTATTTTATCTCCGGCTGCCGCAGAAAACACACCTATTTTCTGGCTGACTGTAGATGTAGCCTCTTTAAGGTCGCCTAGAAGAATCTGGGCTTCAGCAACCACGACTCCCGCATGATCCAACGCATCACGCGCTTCCCCTAACCTATACTGATCAAGCAAGCGAGAAGCATTGTCCAAAGTGACGTCAAGATCATTCAGTCTATCAATTAGTTGCTGTGTTAGGTTATTGTACCTATTGATTAGATAGCTTAAGTCCGCGGGAACTGAAATATGGCTTAATTGTTCACTTAGCTGGCTAGCATTAGCATATTGCCCATTAGCCATCAACGCAAAAATATCCGCGTAACCCGCCAAAAAAGACAGCGAATCAAGCGTGCCCTGCGCCGCGTTTGGGTCTTCATGAGGTACACCAGATGCCTCAGCCGATACTATAACGCATGGACCAAAAACTCCCACGGTTATTAGAACGACTAAAAGAACTGCTGTTGCCTTCATAGCAAACTTGCACCCAATATCTCCAAAACCTTAAAGGCAACAATCAAAAGAAACACCCCAAATAGCCCATAACCCAAAAAGTTAGTGACCCTCTGAGTTTTAGGATTCATCGGCGAATGCAATAGCGTTAAAATGAAGTATTCAACAGTAAACACAGAAATATACAAGTCCAACGTGCTGGCACTAAAAAAGGACAATACAGTGGCCGTTATGGAATAGCATACGGTTAATGAGAAAAGGTATCTTTCTGGAACCTTCAGAGTCCTTGTCCCCTCATTTTCAATTCTATAATCAGTTTGCCCTTGCCCGTTTGTTCACTGCTAATAGAAACTGGTTTGTCGAGAACTTGAGCAACAACAGAGGCCACAATTGAGGCAATAGGGCTACCGATGCTGTCATAAACCCACATTTTACTCTTCTCAAGACGAGGATTAACAACCTCAACCAATATCTTTTCCGTATCCATGCTTACGCGGACGCCGTCAGCTAAATTGATTGTACCCAAAAGAACCGACGAAACGGCAGACTCCAAATCACCTGCTGAAGCATCTGGCTTGGGTTCAACCATGCCGCCGACTGCTGAACCAGGGGTAATAAGCAGTAAACCAACCGCCTCTGGCTTCTCGCCATACTTTACGATAAGCCGTTTTGGCAGAACCTTCTTGTCAATAACCAAGTTGCCTTCCATCGGAATAAGCGCTTTTGGTTTATCACCACTTATACTTGATGGGACATAGATGGCTTTTGTTTTCAACCCGATTTCTTCAATCATCGCCGAAATATTTTCTACGCTCGATTGAAGAAGTATCGCGCTTGCCTCGGGCGGAATCTTTGGTTGCCCCCTAGAGATAGCGAAGGAGACTCCACCGATTAAGATAATAGATATTCCCATAGCTGTCAAAGGCGTCGAATTAACGATGAAATATGCAAGAGCTGAAATACATACGCCAGTGACTGCTAAGCATACGGATAGCGTTCTATAAGTGCCCTCAAACAGCTCTACTTTTATTACTCCCCTTTTTCTCTTGCTATTTAACCGTAAAGATGCTAATGGTAGCGCTGCTCCATCTAATAACTTTTAAGCATAAAACTCCGAAAAAACGGGTTTAATTGAGACTTAACCGGTAGTATCTAAACCTGCGAACCACCCAGGCAACCGCCATAACTTCGCTAAACAGTGCCAACGAAGCCATAATGGGCTCTAAACGGATACCCCAAGGAGTGTAATTTAGCACTAAGCCAATCAGGGGCACAACTGCAAGACTCAACCCAATAGATAACGCCACCCGTTCCAGCGTATCCATCTCGTCGCTTTTTGCATACAGTACCGAGATCAATAGAAAACCAGGAATAAACAGAACAAAGACACCGCCTAACACATACCGGACATAGAGCAGTGCAGAAGCATTAACAGTGAACACCACAAGAACTGTAACAGCAACCAGCGCGGTTATGCCCCAGAACCATGAATTCTCCAAGTTGAAAAAGTAACTGACTAGATTAGAAGGCGGATGTGAATCAGAGAGGTTCAAATTTCCCTTCTTATATTCAACGTAGACTGCTCTGGTTGCCTCTTTCTCTTTAATCCCCTTCTGCTTAACTAAGGCATCAACGAGTTCGCCGACGGTAGGTTGACTTAGCGTTTTAGCGGTTTCCAAAACAGCTTTACCTAAATCTGCACCCACCATACCATTATCCTCCAATTAATCGCTGCTTGTATTCGTACAATTTTTATATATGGCTTATGCTTAGAAATGTTGTTTCGGGAACGAGAGAAGGGTAATGAAGTCAACAATCAGAATAACAATCGTGTTATTAATTATCACTATAACGTTAGGTGCCCTAAATATCGCCTTTTCACAAACCTCAACAGTCGATCAGGCACAGGTGGCAACAGATAACGCGTATAACGCCATCACAGAAGCCTACAAAGCAGGAGCAGACACCACCCAACTCATCGAGCAACTCAACCAAGCCATAAACCTAACACAGCAAGCACAACTCACAAGCGACCCCCAACAAGCGGCCACATTAGCCGCACAAGCCCAAGCAATCGCCCAAAACGTAACACAACACGCAAACGAAGCTGCAAACATAGCCCAAAACTCTATACCTATTATCCCAATAACAGCCGCAGCAGCCGCATTAATCGTCGGCGTAGCCATCTTTCTACTCGGCCCAAAAGCCCTATGGAAAGTATGGTTCAAGCTGCGTGGAAACTATAAAGTCAAAATCAGTAACTCAACTAAAAAAAGCGAATCCGTCTTCTTAACTGCCGAGCAGCTATGCGCCGTAGTCTTAGCTGTAACTATCCTAATTGCATTCATCTCTGTCTCAGGCTTAATCCTACCTAAAACAAATGGTGAGCAATTCTCTGAACTTGGAATCCTGGGGCCCAACATGAAACTCGGCGACTATCCATCAAAGGTAGTAGCAAGCCAAACCGTCTCACTATACGGCTATGTCGGTAACCAGATGGGTCAACCCATGTACTACACGGTTCAGGTTAAGCTTGGCGATAACAATACACAAGTCAACCCAACAAACCTGACCGCTACACAAACATACAGTCAGGTATTGCCCAGCAACGGAACATGGACATTCCCAGTCGGCATAACCCTAAATCAAGTAGGTAATAACCAGCGAATAATATTCGAACTATGGGCCTACAACCAAACCCTCAACCAAAACACCTACCAGCAACGCTGGGGCCAAATCTGGGTCAACGTCACTTCACCTGCAAGCTAACCAACTTGAGGCCTAAGAATGCAATCGTTAGCATTCAAGATACTGTTTCGCAAAAAAGGAACAGCGTCAGCTATCATAGCAATAGGCCTCCTGATCGCTCTATTAACATCTGTAACATGCCTTGTAAACAACATAAACGCACAAACCACTGCGTTAACACAATTCGCGAGAATAGGCGATACATACATACTCAAAAGCCAGAATACTGCCAGCCTTTCAGACAGCCAGGTAAATGCAGCTTTATTAGATGAGCTAAAAAGCAACTCGAACATCAAATATGCCACAAGCCAACAACTAAGCCCCGCCACTCTAACAGCAAACAACCAAACATACGAGATCACCGTACACGCCGTAGATGACGTAAAGGCCTACCTAACCAAGAACTCCGCCTACATCAACGGAACCACACCTAAAACAGCCAACGAAGCCAACATTGGCATAATACTATCAAACTTAGCGGACATACAAAAAAACGATAACATAACCCTAACAATCAATGGCCAATCAACACAGCTAAAAATCGTCGGCGTAACAAGGACACAAACCCAAAGCGACACCCAACTAATCTTACCCTTAACCACACTTCAAAGCACAACAAGCCAAAGCAGCACAGTTTCATACATCGAATTCTCCGTTAAAGACCCAGCCAAATCAACTCAAACAATCGCAAACCTCACCGAGACCCTACCACCAAGCATACAGTTACTAAATACCCAGCAAATAATCCCCTTCTCAAGCAACATCAACGACCAAACAGTCAACTTCATCAACGTCTGGTCAATCGCAATCTACATAGTCGTCATAGCCGCCTCTTACGTAACTACATCACGACTGATCAGCGAATCCGAATACGACCTCTACACCCTTCGAACTCTAGGCGCCAAGAAGAAAAACACCCTGACGCTGGTGTTAACATACGTGTTAGTTATCGGATTACTAAGCTCTCTTTTAGGCTTATCAGTAGGGCTTGTAGGCACTCAAGTTGCCTCCACAGCAGTCAGATGGATTCTAGGCAACAGCCAACTGGCCCCCTTCATAGACATTAACCAAACCCTGATGATCCTATTTATCTCGCTTGCCTGCGCAATTGGAGGCGGAATTTACCCTGCCATCAAAGGAGCAGCCATAGTTAGTAGGGAGAACCCAACATGAGTATCATACACTTCCCCTACCTGCGCAAAAAACGCACTCTAACTCTCATCATAATCTTAACGCTTACTTCAGCTCTCTTCTCAATTACCGCCTACAGCTTCATAGGATTCTACAACGGCTTCTCTAACTACGTTGGCGAGCAGGACGACGTTTTAGCAGTCTACAGCACCATAGCAAGCACACCATTTACAGGTACTGTCCCTCTCTCAGCTGTTAACATGATAGCATCCTTACCCGGTGTTGTCGAAGTTAGCCCCGAAGTTATAGCGCCAAGTATGATAGGCACACAATCCTTATTCGTTAGAGGCATACTACCAGATCAGCTACAAAAAATAAACGGCCTAACCATAATCAGCGGAGAAAACTTGGCGGCAAACGACACTGACTCCACCATAATCGGCCAAAGCCTAGCCAACCGCTTAAACCTGAAAGTCGAGGACAAAATACTCATACAAGGCGTATTATCCCAAAAATACGCTGAACTAAAAATCAAAGGAATCTTCCAATCTCCATCAGCACTAAACGATGAAGCATTAGTCAACATCTACGTTGGACAATGGCTACGCGGCCTCAGCTACGACCAAGCCACAGTAATTCGAACAAAAATAGACCTAACCGAGACCAACGCAAACCAGCTATACCAAGAAATAAAGGCACAGTCAAACCAAACTGGCACAACCTCGCCATCACCCACTCCTAAAAGCCAAGCCCAAAAAGAACTTGAAACTCTAATCCCAATAACCTCTACGGGTTTAAAGCTCCAAAATATCGGAGTAGAAAAATCGCAAGAATTCATGCAGAGCTACCTCAACCGCTACGGAATAAGCAAAGATACCCTAATCGTGTTATCAATAGTTGTACTTGTCCTTGCAAGTGGAACCGCTACAGGAGCAATCACACTCTATGTACGGCAACATAACTCAGAAATAGATATCATAAGATCAATCGGTGTAACCTCAAAGAAAGTTAAAACCGACCTTGCCCTAAGAATCGTCACTTACGCGCTCCTAGCAACTATTTTTGGAACACTAATCAGTGTAGCTGTAATCTCGGTTTTCCAACAGCTAGGCTACCTGCAAGTCATTTCCCACTCGATAACCTTCCAACTTGACCCACTAGTCGTAGCAGCAAACTTTATTCTACTCTCAGTACTGGTTTGCGTTAACATAGCACGTATGGAGCTGAAGCAATGAAGAACGCCCAAATTCTGTATGTACTAATTCCTATAATAATCCTAATCGCTATCGCGATAAGACTGTACCCCACCCTAATATCCGGCATGCCTTTCTCCACCGACGCTTGGCCATTAATAAAAAACACAGAAATCCTGGTAAACAACTCCCCAATTCCCCTGAGCAGTACACTATTCGATAACTATAACAGCTTCTGGCCCACAATCAGCACCTTCGGCGCCATATTAACAGAAGTCACAGGCACATCAACCATTTCAGCTATGGCTATCGGTGTTCCCCTCGCTTCAGCACTTGCAATCCCCATATTCTATTCACTGGTAAAAAAAATAACCCAAAACAGCAAAATAGCTATCATAGCAGCAGTGTTGCTGGCAACAGCCTTTCCATACACGCTCTTCACTGCCGGCGTAACCAAAGAAACATTCGCAAGCCCAATCTACATTACCCTAATTCTGACCTTCCTGCTAAAACATGACTGGAAAACCACGACCTTATTTGCTGTAACGTCAATTGCCCTTGTTCTTACTCATCACCTTACCGCATTTATTGCAGTAGGAATAATGGCTGCATTAACCATTGCAACTTATGTTAGTCAAGATAGAGAACGAAAAGTCAACTCCACCCAATCCAACCTGCTCTACCTTGCTATACTCACATGTTCTACGGCACTGTATCTTGGCGTGTTCTCTTACAACGCACTCGCCATATCGATTTCAACCAGCGACTACCTATCAATTGGCGCCTACGAATTCGCTGCCGCTGCCCTAACTCTATTTGTTCTAAGCAGAACAAACAAGAGGTCAACAAAACAATTAGTCTGGGAACTAGTCGGTGTCCTCTCCGTTGTAATAGCTGTCCTAATAGTAATAACGCAGACTTCCCTTCTACCAGCTACTCCCGTGGTACCAATCTATTATCTACTGTTTGCTGTACCGTTTGTAATAGCGCTTCCAGTAATATCAATCGGATTAAATAATCACAACAAAAAACTCTCTATGATGCTGCCCTTATTCTGGCTAATCCCCATACTGGCGTTCGCCTGCTACGGAATATTCGCCAACTCGGCACCGGGTCTCTCATACGCTGTCAGGTCACTCAACTTCTTGCTGCCACCACTAATAATTCTCACAGCCATTGGACTTAACAAATTTTATCAATCAGCGAATCATCAAAAAACCCGTACCCTAACAAAAATCGCCGCCTGCATAATCTTGTTATCTATGGTGTCAATAAACGTTAACAGTATATACTCCACCGTATCTTTGCAAGAACCTTACTTGGGCTACTTCTGGCGCTATGAACCCTCAGAATTCCAAGCATCCAGCTGGCTCTCAACAAACATAGAAAACCAAACCGTTGCAGGAGACAGTAAAGTAAGTTATCTTGTCAACCACTACTTCAACGACCCTGTAAGCGTATCAGCCGGCTTATCATATCTTAAAGATAACGGTTCAGCACCAGAGATTCTATACATTTATAACCAAATGAAAGCAAATGGATACGTACTCCACCAAGGTATCCCTATAACGCTGCCCGATAACTGGACAGACAAACTGTCAAACTACAACTGCATATACATCAACAATGAGGTCACAATCTATGCAAGAAGATAACCCCGTCCTCGAATTACGAAACATACACAAAAGCTACGGCACAACCGAAGTGCTAAAAGGCATAAACCTTACAGTAAACTATGGCGACTTTATTTCAATAAGGGGAAAATCTGGTGTAGGTAAAACCAACCTCTTCAAAATTATCGGACTTCTCGAAACTCCAAACAAAGGCACCATAAGCCTCTTTGGAAGTGACGCCTCAACACTGAACGATAACCAAAAAGCGGATCTGCGATTGAAACAAATTGGCTTAGTCTTTCAATTTTTTAATCTACTACCTTCATTAACAGTTTTTGAAAACATCGAGTTACCCATGTCACTAAACGGCATAAAAAAAACCGATCGCATACTACGCGCAAATGAGCTCCTTTCTTTCTTCGAATTAACCAAACTCGCAGACCGATACCCGGGCAACCTGAGCGGCGGTGAAAGACAACGAGTTGCAATTATGAGGGCACTTGTAAATTACCCTTCAGTACTCCTTGCAGATGAGCCTACATCTAGTTTAGACGACGAAAACTCCGCGTTAACACTTGATTTGCTTTGTAAAATCCAGAAGGAACAAAAAGTATCCATCTTAATAACTTCAACTGACCTGCATGAAAAGCTACCAACCACTAAAGACTATATGCTAAAAGACGGACTGATTAAGTAGACGTCTCACCTAAAAGTGTAGGCCATTTGCCTCGCTTCTTTTTGCTTCACTCGAGTCCTTAAATTATCCTGTTTTCTTTAATATCCCGATTACTGCCTTGTTAAAGAAGAAAAACAAAAACTAATCCCAAGGAGTGCGCCAAACCGACACCATACCCAGTACTATAATAGCAACTTAGCTCGATTTAGTCTTTTTGGGTCTAAAAAATTCATATTGAACACTTGTCTAAGAGGTACATATCAAAGTTACTTATAGCCTTATAAAACTGGAAATCTAACCTTTGATTAGGGGATTTTTTTGAACGGTAAAACAGTTAGAATTTTTTCTATATACCGACTCTTTAATTTGGGAGGTAAATAATTTTGGCTTCAATTGCAGGATTGCCTTACTTGACTACAATGCTAATTGTTATGATGGCGTGCCCGATTGTCGCAACAGCTGTTATGACACAGTTTCCTTTTATCGATAATTTAACCATCACACCAGTTGATGTCAGTAAAAATGGAAAGGAGATAACTGTAAGCGTCACTTGTGATGTGTACTTCACTGAGGAAGCATGGTCAACTTTCCGCTACAAAGACGGCAGTTTCCCATACATGAGTGATTGGTGGGAGCAACATGAAGGCAAAAAGTTTTCGTTTATGGGTTATACTGCTAAGCTGGTGGATGTCGATTTTACGCTGCTTGAACACACATCAGAATATGACCGTATTAAAGCAGTGGTAACGCTAAAGCTATAGTAACATAATTTTTTCATCCTTTTTTATAAAACATAGAGCTATTTTTCACCCGAGAGGTTAACGTTAACATTAGGCTATTTTTATGCTTCATATCTCATTACCCTTGACACTAACCGCTCTATCAACAGAACCAACGTCATCATTGCCATCACTTTGAATAAATTTGATAACTTTACAAATCTTAGAAGTGATAAAGCGGGAATAGCAATTGCATTTAGATATAAATACCGTGATTTTACTGGGTTCATTACAAAAAACGTGTTTAGCTGCAAACTTGTGTCAAAGAATACCTAAAAAACATCTGAGCAGCAAACAGCCTTATATCTAAAAAAACCCAACATAAGCTTGGAAGAGAGACGGTCTATGAAAAAGGATTTACCACACCCACTAACAATAGCAGATGCGCTAAGCAGTAACTCATGGATAAAATGGGCTAAAAAACAACAAAAAGCCAAATCTGATTAACTGCCAACAACACAGAACCTATCTTCTAAAGGTTATAGAAGAACTGCCATCAAATGTGCGAATAGTTATTCCCATACTTCAGTAGGTCGGCCATCATGCAAATCATACACTATTACTTTACGCCTTTGCTTTGGCTTCTTCTCTCTTGTGAATAAACGTAAACACTTCATGTCAGCTATCCCCACTATTCTAAATTGGCTAGAGGGTTTGCGTGAGAGCCCTAAGTTAAGTTAGCTATCCTAATATATATTAGATATAAGTTTAAAAAGATTCTATAGATTGATCGGTGTTTTAGGTAACTGTACAAAACAATTGCGAGACTTCCTTTTACGATTCGACCGGAAAAAGGTGCTCATAATGCTTTAGACCACGAATCTCAGCATCTGTTCACTACTTGCTTCAAAATGCCTAAATTCCTTGCAGTCTTTTCCCCGAAAAATTGTGTCATGCCACGAAATTGAATTGAGAAATTCACCATAACTATAAACATCTGGTTTTTCATTTCAGTACCTCAAGCGGGCAATCGACGCATGAGTAAAACTGGCGATATTGCAAAGGTTTCAGCTAAAGGTAGTTTTGACTTACTTTGGGGTTTAATCGTTTCAACTGTAATCTCTGCAGTCGGTACTATATTCATCGCTCGTCTTCTAGGCTCTGATGAGTATGGCTTATACACAGTAGTTCTAACTGTCCCCGCCATAATCGGCATCTTTAGGGATTGGGGCGTTAACTCGGCGATAATAAAATTCACCGCCCAGTTCCGGGCCGAGGGTAGAACCAACGAAATAAGAAGCATATTCTTGACGGGTTTAATATTTGAAGTTTCAGTAGGCTTAGTATTAACTATAGTGTCCTTCTTCCTTGCTGATTTCTTAGCGGTTAGCGTTTTAAATCGACCAACCATAGCTCCTTTAATACAAATTGCGTCACTCTCAATACTTGCGGCTGGACTGATTAATGCCGCCACCGCCATTTTTACGGGTTATGAGCGGATGAAGCTCAATAGCATTATGCTTATCATTCAAGGTATCATCAAAACTACGACTATAATCGGGCTAGTAATTCTTGGCTTAGCAAGCACAGGCGCAACCATAGGCTACACTGTAAGCCTGATCATCGCAGGAATAATCGGTTTAGCACTAATAAGGGTCATATATATGCAGCTGCCCAAACCAATCCTTACAAAGCAACCATATTTGATTGCTGGCAAAATGTTGTGTGTAACTGGCGAGATTCCCAGAAGAACAGCTTTTGAGACAGGTTTTGCTAATCACAAATGCTTCATTGAGGGCTCTTGGCAGCCTTCAGATAGCTCTTGCAGTTTGCCTTCCTTATATGCTGTAATTACT
>CAYMLF010000051.1:0-12141 GCA_964391275.1 uncultured Candidatus Bathyarchaeia archaeon | reverse complement strand
GCTGTTGCTCTCAGCGTAGACCTATCCCCCTATAAAAAGGGGCCAAAGTCAAGGGACTAGTAGGTAATGCAGTGACACTCTTTCTCTTATACTAACAAAAAACCAACACTTAAGGAAAAAAGGGGCTTACCTATTTTGCTCTTTGAATTTTTTCAACACATCTTTAGGAACAGGATTAACGTAGTCTAAACCAACTTGACTGCAGAGTTTCGCAAAATCGGTATCTGTGGTAACGATGGCACTGGCTTTTTCCTGCAATCCAAGAGCAAGATACATACAGTCAAAAACATCATGCTTCAACTCGCGCGCCAACCTGAAACCTTCCAGTATAGCTTCTCTGTCCAGTGCAGGATAGCGTGGCAAATCATACGTTTTAACAAAATGCTCAATGGCTGCAGAACAAGCTTTTTCCTCCAAGCCCCAACGGCGCGTCATAATCCAAAAAGCTCTCAAAGGCAAAATATCCATAACTATAGGCACATAAACGCCCCGTAAACCAGACTCAACAACACGCGAGACATACTCAAATCCAGGATGCCCTTTTGAGAGAAAAATAGCCAACACATTAACATCAAAAATCCACTTTGCTGTGCGGTCTTGGCTATTGTTCGCCAAATGTTGCCTCTCCAGCATTCAAAAAAGCTTCTTTACCCCACTTTTTATGTCTAGCATCTACTTGTAAGGGTTCAGGAATTATTGGCCTCAGAATTAAGGCTCCATCTGTTCTGGCAACATCGAACTCGGTTCCAGCTTTTAAACCAAGTTTACCACGTTCTTCAAGCGGGATTAATATTCTTCCCCGTTCATCCATCTTTGCCTTACCCATTTTTCGACACCACATTCTATAGTTATTTTTTACCCACATAAACATTTCTAAAAATGGGTAAGGACGGCTACAAATTGATCACCTTAAGGAAAGCGCGTCAGGGTTAATGACGACGCTTGCGCAAGGTTGGGCATTTACTGGTTGAATGGTAATCATGCTTGAAGTTAAAAGTGTAACAAATACGATTAAGGGCATTACTCGACTGCGGCATAAACACAGGTGTAATGCATATTAGACGCCCTTTGTTGAATTGCAATTGTATTTCTTGAAGTAGACTAGCAAACAGGCACCAACAACAAGCAGAGCAACTACAACAGCGACTATCGCGGTTGGGAAAGGCGGTAGCTCGGCAACTTCAAGTTGGGCGCCGTCAGCACCAAAATCATAGCCTGCCTCAACAGGCGCCATCAATGGATAATTGTCTTGTCCAGCAGGAGCACTCACAAGCCCTTTAGCCTCGTTGCTCCACACAAACCCCTTCACCATGTAGGGGGCATCGCCTATGCCGTCCCTGTCTCCGTCAACGCCAGTATAATCGCCCCAGAAGTTGCCGATGGTACCGTTATCCCAGCAAATGCCCACCGCCGAGTCAAAGATGGAGACGTTGCAGGAGTCAGCAGCAAAAGTGTTGCCGTAAAACGTGTTGTTTAAGGCTCTTTCCTGAAGAGCTATGGCAAACCCGTTGTTAGCCATGTAGTTGCCGTAGATTGTGTTGTTTGAGCCATCAAAAACTATTCGAAAAGCTTGATTGACAAAGTTTGTTATGCTGTTTCCAACGATAAAGTTGTTTGAGCAACCTGTAAAGAGCGCTATGCCCTCGTTTCCCCTATAGTTCTGGCCTGGATGCCCAGTGATGTTGTTTCCTGCAATGACGTTTGAATCCGCTTTATCTAAGTGCATTGCAATCATCACTTCAATTCTGTTGTCTAAAATCTTGTTTGCCGAACCTTCAATGTTAACGCCGTAGGTGCTGCCAGTTATGATGTTGTTTCTCACCGTGTTGTTTGTGCCGTTCACCATGATTGCTGGCGTGTTAAGGTCTGTGCGAAGGTCAGTAAAGGTGTTCTCTTCAACCATAACAAGCGTGGAGTCCTGAACTACTATACCCATGTTTGTGCTGTCAGTGAAGGAATTACCAAAGAGGTTAATCTCTGAAGAACTGATGACTCGTACACCTGCATAATAACCCTCAACCCTAAAGCCAGTAACGTTCACGTTTTTGCGCCCCGTCATGATTAAGCCGTTGTTTCCAGCACCATACCCCAGCCAGCTTGCGTTTCCCCGAATAGTATGACCAGCACCATCAAACACGATATTATCACGTTGGATTTCAACCGTGTAGAGAACAATGTCGCCCGTTAGCTTGTAGGTGTTGCCTGACCTCTGGATTGGCGCGGTTGCTGGCTCTACGTCGCCGTTGCTTTTTATGTAGATTCGCGGAAGGTCTGGGCCTGGGTCTGGGAAGTAATTGGCGGATGAAAAGCTGGTTAATTGAACCGTCGATATGGACAGCAATAACAGTAGCAATAGGATAGGCAATCTTTTAGACATGTAACATCCACAAACTTTTGAAATGCATAATAAAAAAGCGTTATCGTCAAGAATCCTTGACTAAAAAGGCTCCAACAGCAAAATGGGTTAGTCAAAGTTTCTTGACTGAACAATTTATCTATCAAGTCACCCTAAGATTCTAAACGCTAAGAAAGCAGCTAAAAATGTGAGATGCCAAAAATATGCGTAGAGTTGGGTTAGGTAGCGTTTTGCTGATTGTATTATTGAGCATAATCCTTACTTCATTTAGTAGCTTTCAAACCCTTGCGGCAGAAAACGCCCAGACAACAAGCGTTGCAACTTCAGTGCACTTGGTAGTAAACCCTAATCCAGCAGGACTAGGTCAAACCTTTAGAGTCAATGTAACCGTAGAACCTACGCCGCCAACACTAAATGATTTCTTTAAAGAAATCAAAATTTATATCATGAACCCAGATGGAAGCATTGACGTTACAACATTAAGCACCGACCTGAGGATTTACCATGATTTTTCCTACGACTCAATCTGGTTTGAACGTGTTCCCGACCAAGTTGGCACCTGGACTTTATACGCTGACTACACAGGAGATACCTATGCAGACGGCAGCATTGTTTACTTGCCCTCAAGAAGCCAAACAGTAAAGTTAACCATCACCAACGAACTTGATCCTCAACCAACACCAGCCAAAAGAATATCAGTAATATCAATTTCTGCAAAAAACTCGGCAAATAGCAACTCGATGGCTATAACTGGAAGCCTCACCAACCCAGGCGCTATTGGAATTCCCGCTGGAAGCGTTCAACTGTCATATGCCCTTTCCAACGACACATCTTGGACGTACATTGGCTCATGCCTAACAGACAATCAGGGAAAGTACAGTTACCAATGGATTAATCCTGTTTCGGGAACCTACACGTTAAAAACGGAATGGTTTGGAAACAAAGACTTCTTAGAAGCAAGCAATACTGTTATGATCAATTCGATTCCTTACGAAAATGAACAAGCTTTTGTGCAATCCAACAGCTCTATTGCCCAAATAACGTATGATACAACAGTAGGGCTAAGTTTTACCGTTAGTGGCGAGAATGGAACCGTTGGCTTTTCAAAAGTCACCATACCTAAGTCTTTTATGCCTGAGAAAGAGAAAATTAGGGTAAACTTGGATGGAACTCCGATTAACTATGAGATAGCGTCCAGTGAAGATTCATGGATAATAACTTTTACATACCAGCACAGTACGCATCAAGTAACAATCAATACAGATGCAGATAACTCACAAAGCAGCAACACCATACTGGGAATTGACTACTGGATGTGGATAACAGCAATTATCGTTATTATCGCGCTGATTGGCGCTTCGGGCTTAATTGTTTGGTTGGCGAAAACAAGAAAAAATTAGGGCTGCTTGCGTTTTCTTGGCTGGATGTCTTCTTCTTGTTTCAGCGTTGCAATTGTGTCTGCTGGCAAATCTCGTGTCACCATAAAGTTTGCTCCAACCCATGTGTTAGCGCCCACCTTCACGCCTGGCATAAACAGTGATTTAATTCCTGTCTTTACGTTGTCGCCAAACACCACGCCAAGCTTGCGTCTGCCAGTGTCCACAAGCTTATCCTTAACCATCATCTTAATTTTGCCATCGTCAAAGCGCAAGTTTGCGGTTATTGTGCCTGCGCCGAAATTGCATTTTTCGCCAATCACGCTGTCACCCACGTACGAGAGGTGCCCCACATGTGTGCCGTCCATGATTACGCTGTTCTTGATTTCTACAGCGTTACCCACGCGGACTTTCCTGCCAAGATTTGTGCCAGCGCGGATGTAGCAGTTTGGTCCAACATCAGCTTCCTCATCAATGAAGACGGGACCTTCAATGTAGACGCCTGAGCGTATGTGGGCTGACTCAGCCACCGTGACTGGACCAATCAAGTGCGCGCCCTGCTCGATTGTGCCCAAGATTTCGTGTTTCATGCGTTTTAGCGCCCAAACGTTAGCGTCAAGCAAATCCCATGGTCTGCCCACGTCAAACCAGTCGTCTTTTGAGAGTTCCGCTGCCAGAACCGTTTTGCCCTCAGTGGCAAGCATTGTTAGGGCGTCGGTGAGTTCCCATTCACCCCGCACAGATTTTTTGATTTGCCTAAGTTTTTCAAAGACTTGTGTGGAAAAAACGTAAACTCCAGCGTTAGCCAAGTTTGAAGGCTCTTTGCCCGCTGCAGGTTTTTCCACTATGCGTTTGACTTTTTTGCCTTCGGACAGCTCGATTATGCCGTAGCTCTCGGGTTTGTCAACTGGAACCACAGCCATTACAGCGTCAGCCTTGCCTTTTTTGTATGCATCAACCGCCTGCTTTACAGCGTCAGGGGAAAACAGCAAATCTCCATAAATCAAAACAAACTCGTCGTTAACGTAGGGTTCAGCTACAGAGGCAGCGTTGCCCGTTCCTAAAACTTGTTTCTGTTCAACATAAGAAATCTTTAAGCCTTGATTTCTGCCGTCGCCAAAATAGGCTTTGATTGCTTCCCCCATATAATGAGTAACAATGACTGCCTCGGTCAGGCCCGCGTTTTTCACCGAGTCAAGACAATACTGCAGAATCGGTTTGCCCGCAACCTTAATGAGATGTTTTGGGCGCGTCGACGTTATTGGCTGGAGCCTGACTCCTTCGCCTGCAGCTAACAAAACCGCCTTCATCTTAAGCTTCCCCAACGTGTTTGCGTATTACTGCTGTAGCTTTAAGCATTAATTCTTTTGCCACCGCCACGGATTCGCCCTCAACGGTTAAACGGATAAGCGGCTCAGTGCCTGACGCGCGGATAAGCAGCCAACCGTTTTTCAGGGCTAAACGAACCCCGTCAACGGTTGAAAAATCCGTGTAACCCTTAAACGCAGACTTGACTTCGCCAGCAATGCCGGCAACCGCCTTCTTCTTAACATCATTTCCGCAGGCAATGTTTTCCCGCAACGTGATGTACTCTGGCACTTCACTGATGAACTCGCTAACCGTTTTACCCACATCCTCCAAAGCCATCAAAAACAGCGCCGCAGACAATGGACCATCAGGGCAAAAATGCTGTTTGGGGTGCACCCAAGCACCGCAGGGTTCGCCGCCAAAGACGCCGCCGTCACGCTTGATAGCCTCAGAAATGTAGATGTCGCCAACTTTGGTTCGCACGACTTTGCCGCCGAAGCGTTCAGCCATAGTCTCCACACACATTGAAGCTTCAACATTGGTTGCAACCACTCCGCCGCCACTACGTTTTAGGGCGTAAGCTGCATACCCAGCTAAAGAGCGGTCAAAACTAACAAAAACGCCCCTTTCATCAACAATCGCGAAACGGTCAGCATCCCCGTCAAACGCAACGCCGATGTCAGCGCCAAGCACGCGGACAACACTGGACAGGTTCTTGAGTGATTCAGCCGTGGGTTCCGAGCTACGAGCAGGAAAATAGCCGTCTGGCTGAGCGTTCAATGCGGTTACTTGGCAACCAAGCATCTTTAGCAGTTGAGGAGCAACATTAAACGCGGCGCCACAGCCGGGGTCCACAACCACATGCCATTTCTTGCGTAAACAAACAGCTTTCTGCGCCATTTCAAAATACGGCAGAGCCGCATCGATCGATGTGGTTTTGCCCAGTTTTCGCCAGTCAGCAAGGGCAAACTTGTTTTCGGCAACGTTCTTTTCCACGGCATCTTGGTCTGCATCCACGAACGAGAGGGTTTCGCTGTTGAATACTTTGATGCCGTTGTACTGGGGCGGGTTATGTGAAGCAGTAAGCATGAAGCCAACCTGAGCGTCTAAAGCACGCGTCGCATAAGCTAAAACAGGCGTGGGAACCATACCAGCCAAATACACGTTTGTGCCGCTGGAGAGCAAACTGGAAACCAACGCATCCTCAATCATCCCGCCGCTAACCCGCGTGTCACGCGCAACAACCGCCAACTTCGCCTTTGCATACGCTGCAACGGCTGAGCCAACCTTACATGCTAAAGTTGGGGTTAACTCAACATTTGCTAACCCACGAACGCCTGAACTGCCAAACAGTTTACCCATCCAATTCACCATCTGTTGCAACGTTAAAGACGATTACCTAAAAAAACCTAATCCTACACGGCGCCGCTGATGAAGCTTGCAAGCGCGCGTAAACTAGGGTGCACACCCTCTGTATCAGAGAGGTAGCAGGCGGAAACCGCGTTAGCCAACAACAGGCGCGCCGCATCAGATAGTCCGTTGCCATCTGCTAAAACGTTGCCTGCATTCCAAGCGTCCCCCGCGCCAGTTGCCCGAACCGTTCTAACCTTAAACGTTGGCACCACCACCTCGCTACTTCCATGTAGCGTCGCAGAAAAAGCGGTCGTGTGCAAATCCACTCTAGCCGATAACTGCTTACTTAAAACTCTTGCAGACTCCAAAGCCAACTCAGCAAACCCCACCGTGCCCCTCTTTGACGCAATCGACGGGTCAAGCAGTTCAGCATAGCACACGGCTTCGTTCTCGTTAACGCTTAAAACATCCACAAGCCCAGATTTCAAAACAGCCCCCATTAAACCCGTGATTTCTGGCTTGTTGGGAAGCGGGTCAGCCGTGTCAAAATACGTTTTGCCCCTGCCCCCGTGCTTTGTCGCTTCAAACACCTTCTGAGCAAGAGCGGTTCCCTTGTTTTTGGTTCCAGCCCAATTAAACAGGCACACAAAATCCGCTTCAGACAAAACCTGAAAATCAGCTTCCAAGAGGTCATCAGGACCAAAATCGGCAAGAGCGCCCACGTCACGGAGCATAACGTTGACTTTTCCATTGGCATTTTCCAATTCAAGCGCCGTAGTGATGGAGGCTTTGGGGCGAATTTTAACATGCGAAAAGTCCACTTTGCTGTCTTTGAAATGATATTTTATCTGATGCAGCCCATACTCGCTTGTGCAGACAATCGGCACCACAAAAACGCCAAGCGCTGACAACGCTGAGGCAGTGTTGATTGCGTTGCCGCCTTTAATGTCAACCTGCGGTATGCCATCGAGGCTGCCGCCTTTACGTTCAACAACCCCGGCGACTAATCCTTCAAACTCTTCAACGCCGCAGTCCAAACTGATTAGTCGGTCAAGGAAAAAATCAGGCATAACCACAGCCTTCAAAGCCTCAGTTTTGCCTGAATTTAGAAACCCTAAAACCTCGTTTTTGACCTCGCTTTTAACGCTCGCGACCATCAACCAGAAGCCTCACAACCTTAATTTGCCAAAAAGCTAAAATAACCTTCCGCTCAAATAGTCTGGATTAACCAAAAACACGGGACAAGGGAAAGGTTTGAGGTTCAAATTAGAAGTTGCTTTACTATCCGTTGCCATCGCCCTCTTTGCGGTGAGTTCATTCTTTTACTCGTACCAAACAGAAACAAACACCGTCTCACTGCTTAATGAGTCAGCAGCTATTGCGGCGGCGTTTCCATTCCGCATGTACGCAGTCTCATTTGTGGGGTTCGGCTCGGTTTTAATGGTTGCCGCATCAATATCTTATCAGAAAAAAAGCAGGCAAATCCAGTCTTTTAAAAATCAAGCTAAAACTGCACTAACCAGCAGCCACACTAGATCACCGAAAAACAGGGCTACAACCAAACCTAACGTCACAAATATCAACATGGGCAAACCAGGCGTCGCCCAAACATAACCATCAATCGCTTTAGCGTCTATAGCGTTGGATAAGCGTTCAACAATTTTGTCGCGTCCTTCCTCTTTAGGCACTATAACCAGCTTTCGGCTTCCACTGGCTTCTTCCACATCCTCCATAGGGTACACGTGCCACTTAGCTTTTAATACATCAACCTTAACGCGGTAACCCGTAACCATAACAAGAATCTTTTTGCCAATTGACTCTTTAGAAAGCGAGCCCTCAAACATTTTTTTACCCACCCGCTTATGCCAAACCAAGTTGCGCAGTATCATGTAGATGCCGCTTGCCGCAGCAAACAAGACAGAATTGCTAAAGATTGTCAGTGGGAAAACGTATTCTGCTATAGGCGAAACGCTGGCGCCTAAAATCGGCGGAAACAACGCATTTGTTGAGAAGGGCAACGCTAAAGCTATACACATTAAGGCTTTGGAGTCTGCACCGCCAAAGCTTCCCGAGAAGAACAACAGCAGCGCAAAAGCTGTGGTTAAACCAAAGCTTAACCCCATGAAAGGCAACATTGAAACATCAAACAACAACAGTTCAGCAAGCGAGAGCGCAAGCGCAATCGGCGCGTAGTATGCCCAGACGCGGTTGCTGACTTCACGGGTTTTATAGTCGCTCCATGAAGCGTAAACTAGAAAGCCAAGTGACAACGCTATTTTTGATGTTATCAGGATTGCTTGAAGTGTTTGCGTTCCATCCTCACCCTTCACTGCTAAATTGGCTTGTGGGTAACAAAAAGTTATGGTTTTACTGTGGAGCTTGCTCTTGGAACACTAATGGCGTTTGCCCTGCAGCAGTAACTACTTTAAAGTAGTAAGTTTGACCCTGAACCCACTCGTAACCAACAGATAAACTGGCGATTGAACCTGCACTGAGCGGTATTGGCGTTTGGGGAGAGGTAGTTTGGCTGGCAGCAGTGCTCTCTGACGTTCCAACATATAACGCGATGATTTCAGTGTCAGCGGTTCCAGAATTGCCGATGTCAATGACTACTGAGCCTGCTGACTGGAAATACACGTTTGCCTTGTACGGCACCGCCTCTTGGTCAGTTGGGTTGCCCATGTAAGTGGTGGTCCAAGCATAAGTTACAATTATAGCTGAAAGCGCGATGACTACAAGCAGTAATGTAGCTAAGAGGGGAGATATAGCTTTTTTAGTGTTCAGGATTCCTTGATTTAACATTTCAGGTTACCTATTTCTATTGAAGCTGAATTTTCGTATTTAACGTGTATGAACTCTCAATACATATTCGGGTTAATGGGGCTTAGCTTTTGGCGGTCACGGTTATTGTCGGCGGATACTCGACCAGAATCCAAAGACCCATCGGTGTTGTTGCATCATACAGTTTACAAATTGGCGTGGTATTATCAGAAGTTACTACTGCACCACTCCAAGTGACGTCAAGAGGAGTCGTGAATGAAACCGAGGATTGACTGACTGGAAGCAACTCGATAGAGCCACTGCTTGCTTCAATAGCGCCCTTTGAAGTGCTGCTTGGCATTGAATCAAATGCATAGAGTTTCTGGTTGTCACTGTCGGTGAACATGATGCCTGAGCCTTTTTTGCCATCGTTTGTAACGAATTGGCTCCAATGATGAGGAGTCCAGTCTTCAGCGGCATAGTTGTAGAATGTTCCAGTGCCATTTTGAATTAGTGGGAAGCCTTCGCTTGTGCCATCTTCTGTTTGAAGCACAACTGAGGGAACGTTTGTTCTTATTTTTATGGGGCAAACATCATAAAGCGTTCTTGGCAGTGATGAACTGATGAACATTAACCGTAGCTGGTAAGTATAGTAGGTAACGTTTGCAGGCAATGAAATTACTATGTTGGTGTAAACGTTTGGAGAACCTGAAGCACCACTAGAAAATTCGGCCTCGCCAACCACAATATCTCGAACAACGCCGTTGTAAATAACGTATGATAACTCTGGAGCGGTATCGTCTTTGTCACCGTTAATTCGCATCAATTCTGCAGTAGTAGTAGCGGTTCCAACAGTTGAGGTTAACGTAAACCCGCCAGTTGAGAACTGCAGGCGCTGTCTGCCATTGTTTAAGGTGTTACTGCTTGGATTATCAGAAAAGGAGCGATTTGTGTATGCAAATGACGTTTGCACGGTATCGTCGTTTCCATCCCACCACAAAGTAAAATCGGTCACTTTATTATCTAACTGGAAAACAATCATTTGCCTATTACCAAAAACCGTTGCATTACTCGTCAAACCCAACGGAATCCTATAATCTGAAGCCCAATCTTCAATCTGGAAAGGAACCTCCTTGTTGACACCGTTAATTGTCTGGTTTAAATGAATTCCTTTTACGGGTATGGGCGGAATAGGTTTAGCATCTGTTACCTGCTCAAGATTTTGTCCTAGCCACCGCATTGTTCCATTCTGAAGCCATTCAACAGTAATGGTTGATTCCTGCTGTGACAATAGAAAGTCAATGTCAGGCTTTGTTGCCAGTAAGACAGCGTCAATACGCCAAGTATCCTGAATTGCATCAACAGTTGTAATAGAATCTCTAAATCTTATGGTTACAGTGGAATCAAGATATGGTTCTATAGAGATATTCTTCCAGCCATTTACTAGCCCTGTTAGAGTGCCAATGGTAACCCAGTTCCCGTTATGGCGTATATCAATGTTTAACGTTTCTGAGCCTAACGCTCCCGCTTTAATGCATAAATCTTGTCTTGTATTCGTAGTATTAACATCGGTCCATTGTTCTTCTATATCTAACTGGTGAATTGCTGAATCAACCTCTTTTTGCACCGTCACCAAATCAACATAGGCATGTTCATTTTTATCTGGGCTTGCTGTAAAACGTATTCTAAAGTTGGATATGAGGAACTTGCTTTCAGTAATTCTTTCTTGATAATGGATCCAAGTGTTTTCTGCTCCATTTCCTAACTGATGAATGTCTGCCCAGCCTAAGCTGCTGTAATAATATAGCCTGAAATCATCGTTGTCACAACCCCGATCGTAGTACCAAAAATCAACGTATATGGCAGTTGCATCGGAGCAATCTAGAGAAAAGGAACTCAATGTTCCATAAGAATAGTCATCGATGCCTGCTGAGTATGATCCATCGTAGTATCGATCGTTTTCCCTGTGCCAATCACCATTATCACTCCAGGTTGAAGGCCAGGTTTCGAAAGACTCACTATTGATTAGAGTTATATTTGATGCGCCACTGCCGAAATTTTCCTCAGTTAGAATGTCGTAATTTGTGTCGGGCGCTTGTTGTTGGGCAGCAAAGTTTGAATGAGTACCCTTGTCAGGGGAGGAATCAACATCGGACATAACGTCGACAAAATCTGGACCTGTGTAGGTGCTGTTTCTAATTAATGTGCCAGTATAGCTTGTGAAGGATGATGCTAGTACCATTATGCCTCTTGAATCCTCGACTTTAATCATGTAAGAATCAGGCATAATTTCATAAGGCAAATCAATTATGTAAGTACCGTTTGCATATACAAGAGGAGCACTACTTGGTGAAACTTGTTCCCAAGCCAAATCGTCACCGACATAACGGTAAAACTCCATATTTTCGAGGGGAATATCCACTAAGGGTTCAATGCCATCTTTGGTAATGTTTAGACATGCTTGGTTTCCAACGGATGGCTGAATTTGCACATCTAACCTGCTTGATACTGAATAGGTAATTCCTGAAATCCCGATGCCAGGCAAATCATAGGTTATTGAGAGGTTCCCATAGCTGTAGCTTTGATTTGAATACCAGTCGGCTCTGAGGTCTAAAGTTGTGATGTCAAATGATGGCGCCCATTCAGGTCTAACATCGCCTATGTTGATTAATCCGCTTTGAAGGTAATTGGTAGCCAATTGACGTGCGTACGTAGTGTTACCAGTAACCTGTAAAACTGACCCGTAATAACCTACAGTGAAGCCTAAAATCTGTTTCAACGCCAAGTTAACCTCATCTATCGAGCTTAAAACTTGAGGCTGCTCTTCCAGTGAACTGTAACGTATCGCTGAATAAGTCGAAACGACGGCACCCACAAGAACTATGGCAACTAGAATGGCGGCGATTATGGTGAATTGTCCTCTGCGGTTGAAAAGGAACAGCTTCATTAGATGCCTCCCATTAAGCCAAGCTCCAAGACTATGAGCCT
>CAYMLF010000050.1:0-12145 GCA_964391275.1 uncultured Candidatus Bathyarchaeia archaeon | reverse complement strand
CCCACCTAAAGCAAAGTACTCGCTCTAGCCTCACCCAGACAAGACCCACACGGCACAGCCTCCTGCCAAAGATTCTCAAAAGCCCTCCTCAAAATCCCCACCTGAACAGAATCATTAGTCCAAAAAAATCTCCGCTCCACTCCAACTTTAGACTCACCCCAAACAGCTTCTCTACCGTCAACAATAGTTAAATCAAACGCCCTCTTGTCAACCTGCCTTAACTCAACTCTACAATCTCCCCTAAAAGCAGGCAGCAGAAAATGCCTCGAGAAGTCTGCATCCCCTAACTCCGCGGCTTGGTCCAAAACTTCTTCTGCTTCAACAATTGTCCGCATCCTGATTTGGCTCGCTCCATCCTCTTTGCATTCCTTGATGATTCTTTTCACGTCATCAAGCGACCCTACAAGCAGGATTTGGTTTCTTGCTTTCCTGCTCATCTGCGTTAATCTCAAATCCACGTTATCCTGCCGTGATAGGGCTTCAACAGAACTCTCCTCATATATCCCAAAAGACGTGTTCAGTAAGCGTGAGGCTAATTCACCTTTGATATTGTGGAGTTTACTCGTTTCACGCTCTATGGCTTCAGTTTTCATTTTCAACAAAATATTTAGCGCTAATTTGGGTTCGGTTGCAGCAAACTTTCTGGGAGCCTCCAGCCTGCTGCTGACGATTCCACGATTCTCTAGCTCCGGCATCATCCTATACACTTCTTCACGACGAATCCTCGATAATGCAGCTATCTCGGAAGCTGTGGCAACGCCTAACGCGTTGAGCGCCATGTAAACTTTAGCTTGCGTTTTGCTTAAGCCAAAAGTTCCAAAAAGATCGGCTGTTTCCTCAGCAAACTTGGAATACTCGCTTAGCTGAATCTTGTTTATTCTTAATTTAACCCAATCTTCTGCCTTCTTGCCCAATACCATTTTTTGCTGGTAGCGATCTTTTAATTTCTCTTTTAAATCTTTCAATAATGTGTCTATTTCTTGCGGTTTTATCAAGTACGAGTTTTGCCTGCTAGTGCTGCTTGGATTGGTGGTGCTTGCAGTTGAGGGATAGCCTGTTATCATAATCTTGATTGCGTCAGGGTTGATTGCTTGAATCTGAGTTAATACTTCATTGCTTTCCATGTCGAGGAGTACTGTGTCAATTAGAAAAACGTCAAAGTGCTCATTTCTTGCTTTAACTATTGCTTCTGAGCAGTTGGGGGTGGTTTGGACTAGATAGCCTTCTAATTCCAGAATTCTTGTGAGGGAATACAGGGTTTCTTTTTCGTTACCGATTATGAGTATTTTTTCTGCTCTTCTGCTTATGGTTAATCCTCCATTCCGGTGCTGTTAAGGCTTGAGTAAACCTTGGCTTGAGTAGTATGTCATCACATTTAAGATTTGTGTCAGAATCCGACAAAAAACAAAGCCTTCACTCGGCAACCCTAAAACCTAACAGCCTCACCAATTGCCTAGCAATATTAACGTTAACTCTGTATGCAAACTGCATAACGTTTATATGTCGCTTAAGATATCGTTCGCGATATCGTTGGTGACATATTGAGCGAGAGGTGGGAAAACCGAGCAGGCGGCGTCCCAAGAGGACTCCTGTGCTTTCTAGTTATCGATATGATAGCCAAAAAGCCAATGTCAGGAGTAGAAATAGTCGAGGTAATCGAAAAAGAAACAGGCGGACGCTGGATACCCAGTTCAGGCTCAATCTACCCGCTTCTAGCTTGGCTAAACCGCAAAGGCTACACCAAAGACTTACCCAGCGAACAAATGGGACTCAAACGCTACGCCCTCACTGAAAGGGGCAAACAATTTCTAGAAAAACAATTAGTCTTCGGACGAAAAATACTAGACAAACTCGAATTCCTCGTTCCAATACTCATCGGAAAATTCCAGTTCGACCCCAACGACGAAAAAATCCTTGCGGGAACAAGAGAGCCAGCGCAAAGAATAGTCAAAACCCTCCTTGACCTTAGAGTAGAAAATCTCAAGCTAACACAACAAGTTTCAATTGAGATAGAGCAAACCCTGAAAAAATGCGCAGACACCCTTGAAGAACTAGTTAAAAGAGAACAAAAAAGGGCTCAACCAAAAAGCTCCAAAAAGAGCTAACCAAAACTAAAGGAGAAAAATTTTATGGGCATAAAATCTAGTTTTATGATTGCAGTCAGGTCATTAACACGTCGAAAAACCAAAAATTTGAGCGCCATTTTAGCTGTGACACTCGGCGTAACCCTTCTAGTTGGCATTCAAATAACAACTGACACCTTGGAAAACGCGTTTCTCACCAGCCTGCTTCAACGTCAAGGAGAAGTAGACTTCCGCATCTCAAACTCCACCACCAATGGCTATCTATCAGCAGCTGACGCCTCAAACATCAGCGCGCTGGTTCCAGACGCAGTAGGCATAATGCCTGAACTATCTACGCAGGCGCCTGGAATGTTCGGCTCGCAATTTGACAATTACATGAAACTGGCGGGAATTCCAGTTGATTATCCTGAAGCGTTCGGCTCCTTTTACGACTGGGAAACCAACGAAAAACTTGACCTCAACTCCCTTCTGGCAAGCAATACTAGCGTGCTTTTGTCAAGCAGTGAAGCTGAAAAATTAGGAATAACAAAAGACCACACCTTGCCCCTTACTATAACAACAGAGTTCACTAACCTTACAGCCTCAATTGCCCCGCCACCATTAGTTCCCCTGTCTGGCTGGGTGGTTAACTCAAACTTCACAAGTGCAGGCTACAACCTAAACAGTACACCGTCTGGTTTGCATCTTGAAGTTGAACCCATAAACTATACTGGATTAGTTACCATTTACACAGTAAACTGCTCAAGACTTAACCTTTCAGACTATGACTACATCAATGTAACAGCGACTGGTTCAAACAACACCCTGGTAATGTTTGGCTTTTCAACGCTTGATGGCAGCACCTTTGACGTGGTCAACTGGACAAGCGTTGACACATTAAATGACCTGCAGTTTGACTTAACGCCGCACTCTGACAAGACCCTACGAGGCGATGCCTACCTTGCCATAACGAGCATGAATGGAACAAAAGCTGAAATAGACATATCTGAAATCGCATTTGAAAGCGCAACCCCAATAATCACCTACACTTCTGAAACAGAAAGAATTGACTTACAAGTAGTCGGAGTCTTTAACTCAAAACATCCTGGTATAGGCTCGCAATATACAGGTGCGGTGTTCAAGCTGGAGCATCTTCAGCAATGGATGAGCCTGCAAGATGAACAGCAAAAAACTGACATAATCAAAGAATACCTGATAGCCTTAAAAACCGACCACTTCACTTCAGAAATAGACAAGCAATACCTTCAAGAACGGGTAGATTTCATAGAAGAAGCAATCCCCGAAATAGTTAACCCAGTAACAGGCTTCACAGAAAAAGTATACACTGTAACTTCGGCTCGATTAACCTTCTTTAGCGTCGCAGAAATGGTCATGACTCTACTGTCCACCATGTTAACTGCGTTAGGCCTTTTGATTATGATAACAGGTGTTCTCCTAATAACTAACGTACAGTTGATGAACGTTGAAGACCGCGAATTCCAAACAGGTGTCCTGCGGGCTGTAGGAGAAAACCGCCGCGGAATCACCCAGTCAATGCTAATTGAAAACGTGTTCCAAGGCATGCTGGGCGGCATCTTTGGTTTATTCGGCGGATTAGCGTTTGGACAAATCGTTGCTTCATACCTTATAAGCCTATTAGGCACAGGCCAAATGAGCGTCCAACCAGTTGTTTCCCCACAAGTCGTAATCATATCAGTACTTGCCGGCATGGCACTAGGCATCATAACAGGCGTAATGCCTGCAATCAGAGCCGCAAGAGTCAACATCGTGGAAGCACTCCGCGGCATCAAAATCTCATTTAAAGAAAAATCAGGACGCAACCTCGCCTTACTAGGAATCGTCGCCATCGTAGCAGGCGTTTTGGTTTTGCTGATAAACGGCGTTTTCGACACAAACTACCAAGCCATATGGTTAAGCACAGGCTGGGACACCCTAGAAGAATGGCGCTATATCCTAATCGGAGCAGGTTTGCTTTTCTCAGGAATAGGCTTAGTGCTATCCCGCTTCATCAGCGCAACCAAAGCCTTAAACTTCACTGCCCTCACCGTTTGGGGCGCACCAGTTTTCCTCTTCACCGTAGCCATGGGCGAATGGATACCTGACATTACAGGCTTAGCCCCAGACATCTTAATCATAGGTGTAATGGAAATCATTGTCGGCTCTGTCTTGCTGGTTTCAGTAAATCTGCCCCCACTCATGAAGGCATTGCGAGGTATACTTGTCAAACTCCGTGGCGTAAAAGGCGTTGGACAAATAGCGCCAGCATTGATTTCCTCGCATAAAACTCGTTCAACACTAACATTTGCTATCTTCGCCGTAATCTTAACACTAAACGTCACCGTAGCTACACTTGTACCTACAAACTTGAGTTCTGTAATCGAAACAGAACAAGACTCCAGAGGAATAGACATAATCGTAGCGTTAAACAAGCCTGAAGCAAACATCACAGGGCTCTCATACATCAATGAACTGTACAATATTGACAGCCACATAACCGACGTAATCGGGTTTAAAACGTACTATTCGCTGACTGACTACATGCGCTACATTGCCTTTGAAGATCCTTTTTCATCAAGTTTTGACGCTAAAACAGACATGCTGCCACTTGGATACGGCGAAATCACACGGGAACAGATAAGAGGAAACGAATCTGACCCTGACTGGCGATATGACTTTTACTTAAGCAGCTTCCCCGACGGCATCAATCAGCCAGACCCTGCAGACATAACCGATGAGCAATTAACAGAGATGTCTAAGCAAGCATGGGAAATATTCTTTGACCCCAACTACAAAATGCCAGCCTACAACGTTTCATTATCCGACCTCATGTCAGAAGACCGCGATTTAAGCGATTTAGACTTAACATCCTTCAGCGGATACCAAGGAAACGAGCTAAAAGACGTTGCAGTACTGCGTTATGAAAACGATAGCGTCATTGAAAACCCAGTTGTCTTCACCGATTCTTTCCTTCTTCCCTTAGGCATTCAAGTGTATATTCCAATGAACACCTCAGAAAGCGGCTTGCCAGTGTATCAAGCATTCACTGTTGCAGGACGCTTAGACTCTCAAAGAGCAGGAGGCTTCCCACTGTCATCATTCAACCTGCTAAGCGGTGATGACTTCAACTTTATGGAGGCACTGGGCAAACTATACCTAAATGAATACTGGGCAAACCAAACAAGCTTTTTAGCTGAAGCCGACGGCGTAACCTCAACTTCAAGAGCCCCAGAACAATACAACCAGTTCCTAATCAAAACATCATACGACATGGACGACCCAGAACTAAAAGTGCTGGCACAAAAAATAATGGACTTCACAAACACAAACGACGAAGGCTACCGCAGCATAGCTGAAGACAACTTCTACGTGGCAAGCGCAACAGTACTCTACTCAAAGGTTGAACAGTCACTGGAAATGGTTCAACGTGTCGTGTCTTTCCTGCAAATTTACGTCACCTTCGGATTAATCATTGGCACCGTTGGCATGACAGTAATCTCAGTGCGCAACGTCTCCGAAAGAAAACGTGAAATCGGCATGATGAGAGCAATTGGTTTCCCACGAACCCAAGTTATGCTCTCAGTACTGCTGGAACTGGTAGTGCTGGGCATAATCGGTTTAGTCATCGGAACCGTTAACGGCATCTTAATCAGCGCTGGCTTTGCTAACATGCAAAGTGCCACACTGGTAATCCCATGGAACGACCTTGGCGTGTACTTGGGCTTCATTACCGTGATAGCCATAGCTGCAGGCGCAATTCCAGGCTGGTTTGCATCAAAGATTCCACCCGCAGAAGCCTTACGGTATGTAGGTTAAGGAGGAGAAAAAATGAGAAAAACAAAAACCAAAACAATCACGCAACAACTAAAAGTCAAAAACGACAGTCGAGAAGCTATTCTGGATATTTCTGGGTTACATAAACGCTACTGCGAAGGAAAACCAAAAGAAGTCCACGCCATCCGAGGCTTAGACCTCACTGTCAAGAAAGGCGACATGATGGCTATAATGGGACCCAGTGGATGCGGAAAAACCACACTGCTAAACATGATAGGCCACCTTGACCGCCACTCAGACGGAAAAATCATAATCGACAAGATAGACACCGCTACACTCTCAGACGGACAAATGACTACTTTTCGAAGAGACAAAATCGGCTTCATATTCCAACTGTTCAATCTCTTCCCCTTCTTGTCAGCTGTAGAAAACGTGGAAACCCCTCTTCTGCTTAAAGGACTAAAAGCAGGGGTAGCTCGTGAACAAGCAAAAATGATTTTACGCGAACTTGGAATGGGTGACCGACTCTACCATTTGCCTTCAGAGCTTTCAGGCGGTCAGCAGCAACGTGTAGCTATTGCACGTGCACTCATAACTGAACCCGCGATTATTTTAGGCGATGAGCCAACAGGCGATTTAGACTCCACCACAAGCGCTGAAGTTATGAACCTTTTCCGCCGAATCAACAAGATCAACAATCAAACCCTTATTTTGGTCACTCACAGCCGATGGATTGCTGAACACTGCGATTACATCATTCATATGTCAGATGGAAAAATTTCTAACGTTGAACAAGGACCATTCAAAACTGGAGAGGATTCACAATGAAAGTTTATGTGGCAGGTTTAATTGACAAGTCATTACATTTAGAAAACGCTAAACTAAAGAAAAAACTAGTTTTGGAATGTAAACGGGCTTTGCGTGTCTCGGGCAAGGCAATGTATAGTCAAGAACTAAACTCGTTCATTGTTTTATCAGCAGAAAAAAGCGTTGCCCCAAGCCAAAAAATGATTCAGGAAATAGAAGCGGGGAGCCCTTACAAGAATTTCAAGAAATACTGCATAGACAATGAAGCTAAACTTCAGCAAGAACTCAAAACAAACCAGGAATTAAATGAAACATCAAAAATCGTAAAAGACTTCATTAGAGAAGTTCACCCAAATCTGGTAAAAAACTTTAATGAACAACTAAAGAAAATTGTTAAGCAATTGCCTGTTAGCTACCGTGAGATTCAACAAAAAAGCTACGTGGCCCTTTGGGATATTGCTGAGAATCAGCAGTACCGCTTTTTCCTCTCAGGCTTCAACTCAGCCGTTTTTACAGGTTCAAGCAGCAACGGGAACCTTGAAGAATTAGTTGACAAGCTGCTTATGGCAAACTTTTTTGAAGTTTTTCTTGAACCAACCATAACTCGACTAAAAGAACTCGATGGCGTACTGGAAAGACTACAACTAGGCGTTGAGGGAACACATTACAAAACAACTGATCCTAAACTGCAAAAGAAACTCGAACTATTCTTTAGAATACTAACTGCAAAACTTAGCGCTCTACAAGACATTGACAATTTATTATCTAGAATTTTCAAGCTATTTATAGTGCCACATGACATCTTGAAGCCCTACAAAATCGAGAACACCTCTTTAAAGTTAAACAAGGCGCTTGCCGACATGGCGTCAAAAATCGAGATGGGCGAAAAACTACTTCACGACGTATCGGAAAAACTTCAAAATTGCCAAGTGCACCTACGTGATTATCTTGACGAAAACAAAAACGGTGTCAGAACCATACAATCAATGGATGAATTCAAAAACGCTCTCTTGCCAATCGCTGAATTAAGCATTGACTTGTTTGTAGAAGCTGAACTTTTAAAAATGTGGTCAGACTTTTTTGGCTTAGACATCCCCTACTTTAGATTTAGTCAGCAACTCTTTAACACAAACGATGTTGAGGTAAATGACGTAGCTAAGGACTGCATTATTGCAGTAAGAGGGTTGGTAAAGAACTACATTCTAGGAAGCACCACAGTCTACGCATTAAGAGGCGTAAATCTTGACGTAAAAGAAGGCGAATTCGTAGCCATCGTCGGGAATTCTGGAGCAGGAAAAACAACGTTGCTTAACTGCATGGCGGGACTTGACAGCCCAGATTATGGTGTGGTGCTGTTTAGAGGGCAAAATCTTCATAAAATGGATGACAAATCCAAATCAAAAGCCAGGCTATTGGAGATGGGTTTTATATTCCAAAGCTACGCATTGCTGCCGCATTTCAGCGCCAAAGAAAACATTGCTTTGCCAGCTGACTTAGCAGGGTTAAGCAAAGATTTGAAGGAGCGTGTAGATAACCTTCTGAAAGATGTGGGGCTTTCTAATCAGGCTAAGCAGTTTCCTGCAACGTTAAGCGGTGGACAAATGCAGCGTGTGGCGATTGCTCGAGCATTAACTAATCGTCCAGCAGTGATTTTCGCGGATGAACCGACTGGCGATTTGGATTCTGCAACGGGTAAGCAGGTTATGGATTTGCTTAAGAAATTCCATGAAGAAACTAAAACTACCATTATTGTGATTACGCATGCTAAGGATGTTGCTGATTATGCGGTACGGCAGATTACCATTGAAGACGGCATAATAGTTCAAAGTAACTAAACTGGTAAAGTGCTCTTGCAGAAGGTGGGTTCTAGCGTTGCCCTCTTCCTTTCTTATTCTGATGTTTTCTTTATGGGTTGTTACATTTTATACTTTTTTGGACTGGTTGATTGCGTAATGTTGCTGTTAAAATGTTGTCAAATTCATATTTTATACTGTTTTTTTGAATCATAAAATTCTAAAAAGCTGTAAGTTAGCACTTCACTTACAATAGCTTAAATGGTTTTTGCTAACCAGTAAATTCATCGTTATAGAGGAGGAAAAAGGTTGCAAATAAACAAATCTTTTAAACCTAAATTAACAACGACGATGATAATAGCAGTACTATTGCTTTCTTCAGCAGTAATCGTATTAAACCCGTATGCAAATGCAGCAGCTGGCGATACTCAAGTTACAGGAGAATTGCCAAGTGGCGTTACTCCAAACGTAACACTAACCACTAACGCATATTTGGCGGTAACACCTAACCCCATCGGTATCGGACAAAGCCTACTAGTTAACATGTGGCTTCATCCACCCACCAGCGTCAGCCGCAATTTTAGCAAAGCATTCGTTGTCACCTTTGAAAAGCCTGATGGAACACTCGACGTTATGCCCGCTTTGGATTCATTTGCTGGAGACGCATCAGCCTACTTCGAATACGTGCCCGACGCAATCGGTGAATGGCGAGTAAAATTTGAGTTCCTTGGAACATACTTCCCACCAGCAACTGTTAGCGGCGGCATGTTTGGCGGATCAGGATACTATTTGTCTGCATACTATAAGCCTTCAAGCACACAATGGATTAACTTTACAGTGCAAGAAGATCAAGTAATGTCATTCCCGCCTGCACCATTGCCATCCGACTATTGGTCAAGACCAGTTTCGCCTGAAAACAGGGAATGGTGGCCTGTAATCGGCAATTATCCACCCACAGGCATCATTGGAGGCGACACAAACTGGCCAGATGGAACCAATAAATACATGAGCAATTACGAATTCGTTCCCTACGTTCTTGGTCCAGAAAGTGCACACGTAATGTGGAAACAACCCTTTACCATTGGCGGTCTCATTGGCGGAGCAGCAGGACAAGCATCTATCACTGTAGGAGGATTAACTGGGGCAGGTTACCCAACACTGATCTATAGCGGACGATGCTACGAAGCATACTCAAAACCTGGAACAGGAAGCACTGCACAGATGTACTGGAAATGCTATGACTTACGTACTGGCGAAGTCTACTGGGACCA
Organism: uncultured Candidatus Bathyarchaeia archaeon; assembly: GCA_964391275.1. Taxonomy (GTDB): domain Archaea; phylum Thermoproteota; class Bathyarchaeia; order Bathyarchaeales; family Bathycorpusculaceae; genus Bathycorpusculum. Next base: position 2,419 of record CAYMLF010000050.1, on the reverse strand, counting down.
ACCAGCAGCAACATACACGTACCTGTTTTGGGGCATGTTCCCAATGACAAGTGCCTTAGTGCCAAGCTTCATTGAATATGCCAAACAAGGATACGAAGTTGCCGGTGCCACCGCACGCGCAGGAGTAAACGTGTATCTATGTACAATCACGTCAGGTTCAGGCTCAACTCCAGGCAGAATTTACAAATGGGACCCATACACAGGCGCTATCGTGACTAACATAACTGGACCATCAAGTGACATGTCTGGCAACACACTCTATGGTTATCCAGATGTCTTCAGCGTGCAGAGTCAAGGCGGTGGAAAATATCGCTTGATAAAATGGACAATTGAAAACAACGCTGGACAATGGGGCTCAAGCGGCGGTGGACAAGTAACAACAGTAGATAACTTCACTGCACGCATAAAAGGCAACGTTTCGTGGCCATGGAGCGGCTTGGGTACAGTTCAAGACTTTGAATCAATGATTGCTATAAACGTTGGATCTGTTTCGTCAAATGGCACACAAGGCGTAGCAGTTGGTCAAACACTCCAAGCAGCTGACCTAAACACAGGACAAATACTTTGGAATTATACAACAGACACCTCAACAGGTCTTGAAACATTCTTCAGCACATCTGATGCGGTTGCAGACCACGGCAAATTTGCGTGCCGTATGCAGGATGGACCAATAAGATGCTGGAACCTGAAAACAGGCGCGATTGAATGGGAAAGCGAAATAACAGAGTGGCCATGGGGTGTTTTCGGCGCTTACGATGTGCAATCAGCTTATGGCTTGTACTACACTGCCGATTATGCAGGCGTTCATGCTATCAACTGGACAAACGGCAACATAGAATGGTCATTTAGTGCACCCTCTGAGCCATTTGAAACACCATACAATGGCGAACACGCTTGGCACAGCTCCGCAAAAATCGCCGACGGCAAATACTACACCTTCACATGTGAGCACACTCCCACTCAACCGTTAACCAGAGGCTGGAAATTATTCTGCATAGACGCCTTCACTGGAGAGAACATTTGGAATATTTCCTGCGGTCAAGGCATCGCTGGCTCACGTGAATGGCAAGGAGCAATCGCTGACGGCTACTTAGCACTCACCAACGAGTACGACGGAAACTTGTATGTTTACGGTAAAGGCACAAGCTCAACCAGCATTACAGCGCCGCAAACAGGTGTCACTCTTGGACAAAGCATAATGCTAACTGGCAAAGTGCTTGATCAATCACCAGGTTCACCCAACACACCAGCCATATCTGACGAATGGATGGGGCCATGGATGGAGTATGTCCATCAAGGTAGACCCATGCCTATTGATGCAAAGGGTGTCTCAGTGTCTATAGATGCAGTTGATCCAAACGGCAACAACATCCACATCGGCGATGCAGTAAGCGATATCAGCGGTACATACAGCATTTTCTGGGAACCTGAAGTTTCAGGCGAATACAACATTATGGCTACATTCGTAGGCAGTGGTTCATATGGCAGTTCATACGCGACAACTTCGGTGGGCGTTGTGGACGCACCTGAATCAACACCTGGAGCGACAACATCGCAGTTAGAGCAAGCGCCAATCTCAACATTTGACGTTGCCATATTGGTCGCTGTTATCGTGGCAATCCTGATAGGCGTAATTAACCTGAGGAAACACTAAACACCAAAAATCCAAACAATCCTTTTCTTTTTTTCATTATCCACAAAGAAATTTTTAATTGTTGATGAGTGTTTATTGATTTGGTAGAAATAAGTGTTGAATTACTTTTTGGGTTGCTCAGGGTTCTACTATAACCATTGGAAAAACCTGTTTTATCCTTCAAACCTGCCCAAAAGCAAGTGGCTACAGTATTACGCTCAAAGCTTCAACACAGTGGAAATCAATAACACGTTTTACCGTTTCCCAACTGAGGCGCTTCTGCAGGGCTGGTACAATAAAACCCCGCCAACATTTAGGTTCACTGTAAAAGCTAACAGGGCAATAACGCATACAAGAAAATTCCATAACACGCAAGACCAAACCCGCCGATTTTATCAACTTGTCAGCGTTCTAAAAGACAAGTTGTTTTGCGTGCTTTTCCAGTTGCCTCCGATTGTGCATAAAAACCTTGAATTGCTTGAAACGATTGCTTCTCAGATGGATTCTCGAGTGGTTAACGTTTTGGAGTTTAGGCATGAAAGCTGGTGGAGCAGTGACGTTTACGATGTGATGAAGCGGTATGGTTTGGTGTTTTGTTCTGTTTCTGCTTCAGATTTGCCTGAGGACTTGGTTGTGACTTCTGATTGTGTTTATGTGCGGTTTCATGGTAAAAACGGGTGGTATCACCATAATTATCCAGACAAGGAATTGAAGGAATGGGCAGAAAAAATCTGCAAGTCAGATGCTAAACAGGTTTTATGCTACTTCAACAATGACGTGAATGCT
>CAYMLF010000049.1:0-12196 GCA_964391275.1 uncultured Candidatus Bathyarchaeia archaeon | reverse complement strand
TCGCCGTTGCCATGTTAACTTCTATTTTGCGCATACGTTTTCATATACGCCTTTAAATAAGGGGGCTATAGAAAAAAATCACAGCTATCCTTCAGCTAGTCCAAAAAAGTCTAAAAAGCGCTAAAAAAGAGCAGTAAACCATAAAATGCACTAAAAACCTAAATCCCATCCCAACATCTCACCAACAAGAGAAAAAACAGACAAACATAAACCTCAATGGTTATTTCTTAAATCCAACTTTATTTGTTCAGCATAAACTCTGGGAAAAATTTATATTTACTTGTTTGATTGTTCCGTTTACTACTTTAATCAAACTATAATAGGTGAAAGATTTAATGTCAACACAAGGTGGAGGATCAGTTCCAGTTCTCGTACTAAAAGAAGGCACAGGAAGATCAACTGGACGCGAAGCACAAAGAAGCAACATCATGGCTGCGAAAATAGTGGCTGAAGCAGTAAAATCCACTCTAGGCCCATGCGGCATGGACAAAATGCTTGTAACAAGCATGGGAGACGTCGCAATCACAAACGACGGCGCAACCATCATGAAAGAGCTTGACGTTCAGCATCCTGCAGCCAAAATGCTCGTAGAGGTAGCAAAAGCACAAGACAATGAAGTCGGCGACGGAACAACAACCGCAGTCGTCTTGTCTGGTGAACTACTTGCCAAATCTGAAAGCTTACTTGACCGAAACGTGCACCCAATCGTAATCATTGAAGGCTTTAAAAAAGCAAGCGAAAAAGCTCAGGAAATTCTCGACAGCATCTCAATGCCAGTAGCCTTTGAAGATGACAAAACACTAAAACAAATTGCTATGACCAGCCTAAACAGCAAAGGCATAAACATTGCCCAAGACAACTTTACAAAATTAATCGTTGATGCGGTAAAGCAAGTTGCTGAAAAAATCGATGGCAAATACAAAGCAGACATAGACCTGATCAAAATCGTCAAAAAACACGGCAAAAGCATAAACGAAACAGAACTAGTCAAAGGCATGGTTCTAGATAAACAAATAGCAAGCTCACAAATGCCTAAAATCATAGACGACGCAAAAATTGCACTCTTAAACGCCAAGATCGAGATTGAAAAAACAGAGTTTGACGCAAAAATAAACATTGAAAGCCCAGACCAGATGAAACTGTTCCTTGATGAAGAAGAACGCATGTTAAAGGACATGGTTAACGCAATTACAAAAGCTGGCGCAAACGTTGTTTTCTGCGAAAAAGGCATCGACGACATGGCACTTCACTTCCTTGGAAAAGCAGGCGTCTTAGCGGTTAAAAGCATAAGCAGCAGCGACATGGAAAAACTATCAAGAGCAACAGGCGGCGCAATTGTTGCAAGCGTCAAAGACCTAAATGCAAACGTACTGGGAAAAGCGAAGCGTGTTGAAGAAGTAAAAATCGGCGACGACAAACTCCTCTACATCCGCGACTGCAAAAACCCCAAAGCCGTAACAATCGTTATCCGAGGCTCATCCAACAACGTCATCGACGAAGCAGAACGCAGCTTACACGACGGTTTATGTGTAGTTCGCAATGTCATCGAAGATGGTAAAATCGTTGCAGGCGGCGGCGCACCAGAAGCAGAACTAGCCAAAGGTTTACGTGCTTTTGCAGTTAAAGTTGGCGGAAGACAGCAGTTAGCTGTTGAAGCGTTTGCTGAAGCAGTTGAAACAGTGCCCTTAACATTGGCAGAAAACGCTGGCTTAGACCCTATAGACATCATGGTTGCACTACGCTCTGAACATGAAAAGAAAGACAGCAAATACATGGGCATCGACATTAACACTGGCAAAATCATTAACATGTGCGATAAAATGATAATTGAACCACTACGAGTAAAGCAGCAAGTGATTAAATCCGCAACTGAAGCCACAAACATGATACTGAAAATCGACGATTTAATAAGTATCAAAGGCGCAGGCGGAAAAATGCCTCCAATGCCCCCAGGAGGAATGGGTGGAATGGGAGGTATGGGTGGCATGGGCGGAATGCCCTATTAAAACAAAAAATCTCCTTTCTTTTATTTTAAAAAACTAAAGAACCTTAATTACTTATTTCTTGAAAATCTGACAAATTTCCTGCTTGCAGGAAACATATTGCTTACTAAAAAGCCTCTAAGCTGTTGTTCTTGCCCTTTTTGGGTCATAAAAAACCTGCCTTCTGCAGTTCTGCCAACTAAGCCGCTTTCCTCCATGATGTCAAGCGCTTCTTTGAAATCGAGCTCTGTTTCTTCAAATGGGGCAGCGGATTTTTCGTTGAACGCTTTTTTGTCGCTCAAGGTTGCTTCTATTTTGTGCCTTGTGTTTCTAAATACACCTATGTTTTCTTCCATGTTATTTATTCCCCCAATGTTGACTGTTGCGGTTTTCTTTGAACAGTCCTTTCATGTAATAGCCTCTTATTCTAATAAATCTTACTACTCAATATACTCAATCAATATTCCTCGTCAATCCAAAAAAATAATAGCATCAAACAACAATCATTCAAAGAAAACCACATGAAACACGTCAAAATCACAGCATTCGACTGCCCCGACGCATGGTTCAAAGCACTAAACAACATCTGGAGCCAAGGCGAAACCTTCAAAGTTGGCTATGGCTCAGAAGTAACTGAAACAAAAAAACTCAACTTATCCATCGAAATCACATGCCCAGAGAACCGACCGTTAGTCGCGGATAAAGCTCCATGCGACATGAAGTACGTGCAATGGTACGCTTTGACTTACCTATGGTGCGGTGAAGGAAAAATCGACGAAATCTACACTTACGGCAGCAGACTCCGTGACCCTGTTAACCAGATTGACGAGGCTATAGAGCGTTATGTTCAGGAAATTCAAGACCGCCAAGTAACCATGGTAGTTAGGCTTCCAAGCGATATCCACAAGTTCAGGGAAGGAACCAAAGAGCGGCATGAACCACCATGCTTAAGCCTAATTGACACAGAAATTCTCGACAACCACTTGCATTTGACCTGTTACTTCCGCAGTTGGGACGCATACGCTGGATTACCAGCCAACATTGCAGGACTGCAGCTTTTCAATGAAGCCTTCGTTAATGAAATCAACGAACGAGCAAACCTTTCTTTGAAAACGGGCAAACTGATTTTTCACTCAAAAAACTGCCACATATACCAACGCCAATATAAACTTGTGGAAGAACTTTTGACGCCCAAGGATGGCTCTAAAAACCTGCGCATGACAAAAGCTTTGAGGGAAAACGAAAAAGAGAGCTAAACCATCTTTTTTATTGCGTAGTTGAGGTTTTCCCAAGCAGTCATGCCGCCGAAAACGTTGCTAACATCCCTGAAGCCTGCTCTTTCAAGTAGGCTGATGGCGATGCTTGTTCGGTTTCCCACGGAGCAAATAACGGCTAACGGTTTATCCCTCGGCAACGTGTGGGCTTGATTTGGAATGTCAGCGAAGAACATGAGTTTTGCGCCTTCAATGTAGCCGTCTTCTTTCCATTCGATTGGTTTTCGAACATCAAGCAACGTGACTTCCGCTTTAGCCATCTTTTCTTTGAGGTCAAAAACCGACATGGTACCTGTATGGTTTATTGGTTTTCCCGCTTCTTGCCAAGCATTCATTCCGCCACAAAGGTAACCGCACATATTATCAAATCCTAGCCTGCGAAGTCTTGCAGTTGCTTTTTTAATGTCGCATTTACGTTCAAGTATGAAAACGATGTATTGGTCTATGTCTAGTAGCCAGCCGGGGTAAACGCTTGTGCCTTTAAGCCAGATGCTAAGTGAATTGGGGATATGTGACCCAGCGTAAGCGTAAGGGTTTCTTGTGTCCATTACAGTCATGTTGTGTTGCTGCATTTCCTCTTCAAAGACCTGAAGGGATAGAGGCTTAGGGTGCGATAGCTCGCTTAGCAAAGGTGGACCGTTAAGGTTGAGCTCTTCCATGCTTTTGAAGTAGTGTGGCACCACAAGCTCAAGGCTCAATGCTTTCCTGATGAACTCTTCCTTGCTCAGTTGCAGGTAAGGATTCGTTTTTTTCTCGTACCCAATGGTTGTGGGCTCCTGATTTGTTATGCCATGTCCACAGACGCTTCCTTGCCCATGTGCTGGGTAAACAAGCACGTGGTCGCCCAGAGGCAGTAATTTTTCGTGTAGACTATCGCGGAGTTTTTCAGCTTGGGCTGGCTGGGCTGGTTTGCCGTAAAGGTCAGTACGTCCAACCGAACCTGCAAATAGAGTGTCGCCCGTGAAAACCATTAACGACTCATTACTTTCTGGGGGATAAACAAGGTAACTCAACGACTCGTTCGTGTGCCCTGGCGTATATAGCGCTTTGATTTTTATGTCACCGACATTTAAGACGTCGCCATCAGATAGGTTATGTTCGCCATACTTGAAGTCTAAAACGCTACTATGACCAATCTCCGCTTCTGTCATGTTTTGCAGTTCAAGCGAACCTATAACATAGTCTTCGTTTCGGTGAGTTTCAAGAATGTACTTGATTTTTGAGCATTCTGCCGCTGCAAGCTGGGTGTAGATTTCGCAGTCGCGTCTTGGGTCAATAACGACTGCTTCGCCGTTGTCAGAGAAATAATAGCTGTTGTGGGCTAAGCCTTCAGATTTAACCGTTTGGAGTTTCATAGTTTGACTCCCAGAAGTGTTATAAAAAAGATATAATGCTTTAGTGATTTATTCCTTTCCAAAACCTGAAACTGCATGATTAACTCTTTATAGCGCAAGTTAACAATGCATTAATCAGAGGCTAATGCATTGGGTCACACTATAGCATCTTGGAAAACTCTTGAAGACTTAATGATTTTCTTAAAACAAAAAAATATTGATATTCCCCCAAACATTGTCGGCGATTTACGAATAGCCAAATCCATGATACAGTTAAGCTACATGGAAGGCAACCGAGAAGATGCAATTAAGAAAACAGAGGAATACACAGCTAACGTTGAAGCATTCTTGATCAGTGAAGCACAGAAGATTTTAGCGCCTGAAGCTGTTGATGATTGGCTGAGGCGTTTAGAAAGCGCTGACTTTCAAGAATGCATAGAAAAGCCTGCTGTCGCAGAGAACAAATTTGTTGTTGGAGTTCCACGGGACCAGAAATGGGTTAGAGTTGAGCCAACCAGCACTTTTCCACCTGCACGCTTAGAAAAGCTTGCCGCTGAAAAGAATTTAACCGTTAACAAGCAGGTAGACGGAAAATTCGTTATCTACGGAAAGAAAGAAGACATCAGCGCATTCATTAAACAGATGACTGCAGAAAAACCCACGGCATAGCACAACTATAAAGTGTTGTATTAACAAGCCCTTTGTCTCTGTGCTATTACCCACACTTAGCTTGGCTGTTGAGCAGCAGTTTTACTGTTATGCAATTCAACCAGTCGTAAAAGCGTTTCCTTATAAATTTCAATGGCGTTCAGGTATTCATCGATTTCTATGTGTTCGTCAATAGTGTGGTCAAGATGTGAATCTCCTGGTCCGTATGTCACGATTGGCAAGCTCATTGCTTTTCCGAGAATGTTCATGTCGCCTGTTCCAGTTTTTCGAAGCAAAGTCGCAGGCTTATTTAGAACTTTGCGAACTGAAGATGATAAGATATGTACTAGTGGCGAAGCCTTGTTGATTTCGAAGGGTTCAACTGTGTCAAGTACGGTTGGTTTAATGCTGACTTTCGGATTTGCCTCTTGATAGTTAGCAATGATTTTCATCATTTTATCGTAAACCTGAGTGGTTGTAAACTGTATGGGCACACGAACATCAAGATTTAACTCTGCTTCAAATGGAATAACCGAGTTTCCTCTGCCGCCAACCATTCGAATCAAACAAACTGTGATAGCAGTAAACGGTGTCTCTTGAGGCTCTATCGATGGAAAAGTGCAGGCAGCCTTAATCGTCTCCCAAAGCTCATACGCCTTCTCGAGAGCGTTATCAAAAAGCCATGGGGTAGATGAGTGCCCTGTCTGCGTTTTAACAACAAGTTTTAGTTGAATTTGACCTTTGTATCCTATAGTGATGTTTTCTACACCGCTGGGTTCACCGAAAATAGCATAATCAGCTTGTATACCCTGAGTAATCAAATGACGAACGCCCTTGCTGGTTGCTTCCTCTTCAACCGCACTTACCACGAGAATTTCACCTTTAAATCCCGGTTCCTTAGCAGCTTGAACTGCTGCCATAATCATTGCCGCAAGTGGTCCTTTCGCGTCAACAGCGCCTCGAGCGTATATTTTGCCCTCTTCAAAGCGGAGGGGAATGTGGCCTGAAACTGTGTCCATGTGGCCGCAAAGAAGGATTACAGGTTCTCCTGAGCCGACGACGCCGATGACGTTGCCGATTGCGTCAATGCCTACTTCGAAGCCCATTCGCTTCATTTCTGCCGCTAGAAAGTTGGCTATGTCCTGCTCTTTGCCTGAGGGACTGTAAATTCCTAATAGGTTAGTTAGGAACCGTACTGCTTGATCTTTCATTTTGTTCTTCTCCTAAAGCTTCATCTAACACTTTTATTGCCTTGTCAATTTGCTCTTTAGTGATTACTAGAGGCGGTAACATGCGAACTACAGTTCGTCCAGCGTCAATAACGAGAACGCCCTTGTTTAGCGCTTTCATGATTACGCCGTAAACGTCATAACGTAACTCCATACCCAGCATTAAACCTAAACCGCGAACTTCTTTTATGATTTTATGTTTAGCCATTAAACCTTCCAGCTGCGTCTTGAAGTATTTGCCGTTGACTGCAGCGTTATCAGCAAGCTTTTCTTCGATTAGCGCATCGATGGCGGCGCATCCAGCGGCACAAACCAGCGGGCTTCCGCTGTAAGTAGTCGAGTGCTCGCCAATCTTGAAAGCGGACATAATGCTTTCTTTGGCAATTGTTATACCAATGGGTAAGCCTCCAGCAAACGGTTTAGCTAAGCACATGATGTCAGGAGTTACATTCCAGTTTTGGCAACCGAAAAGTTTGCCTGTGCGTCCAAAGCCTGTTTGAACCTCATCAAAAATCAGCAAGACGCCTTTTTCGTTGCAGATTTCTCTGACCGCTTGCAAGTAGCCTTCTGGTGGAACACGGATGCCGCCTTCGCCGCGGATTGGCTCCATGAGGACTGCGGCTGTTTTCTCGGTTATTGCTTCGCGGAGTCTGTCAGCGTTGTCTGGGGCGACATGCTTTATGTCTGGGATAAGCGGCTGGAATGGTTCACGGTATTTTTTATCCCAAGTCGCTGATAAGGCGCCCATGGTTTTGCCGTGGTAGCTGCCCATTAAGGCGATGATTTCTGTTTTTCCTATAGCTTTGCGAGCAAGTTTTATGGCGCATTCAACGGTTTCTGCACCGCTGTTTGAAAGGAAGGCTTTATCGAGCCCGTTAGGCGTTATTTTGACTAGTTTCTCGATGAATTCTGCTCGTTTATCGTTGTAGTAGCAGCTGTGGCAGGTTATGAGTTGTTCAGCCTGCGCTTTTATGGCGGCAACTATTTTGGGGTGACAATGACCAAGTGCGCCTACACCGTAACTGCTTGCGCAGTCAAGGTATTCTTTACCGTTAATATCCCACAAAAGCGCGCCTTTACCGCGCGTGAACACGACTGGTTTTTTAGAGAAAACATTCGCTAAGTAACGAGTGTCAATATCCATTACTTCTTTTTCATTCACTAGTAATCACTGTACCAACCTGATGATTCAACACTGAAGTAATCGGCTGCTTAGCCGTGCCAGAAGTTACGAGAACTTCTTTTACGCCTTGATTAAGCGCTTCTAAGCCTGCGTGAACTTTGGTGCTCATGCCGCCGCCGATTTTTGAGAGCACTTCTTTGACTTCGGTGGCTGCGATTTTGGGCACACGCTCGCCTTTAAGCATTAAGCCTTCAACGTCTGTGAGCAGAATTAGTTTGTCGGCTTTCAGTGCGCCTGCGACTATGGCTGCGGTTCGGTCGCCATCCACATTGAGGGGTTCACAGTCTTGGCTCAGTGCGATTGGGGTTACGATTGGCACGTAGCCTTTCTCAAGCAGCAAGCTTAGCAATTCAGTATTAACCTCTGTTATCTTTCCCGTGTAGCCTCCGTCGATGACTTTTTTGCGTCCACGCTCGTCAACAGCGATTAATCGAGTTTTGCGTTCTGCTTTTAGGATTGCAGCGTCAAGCCCGCTTAAGCCGACTGCAGAGATTCCTTTGCTTTGCAGGGCAAGAACGATTTGCTTGTTCATTTTGCCCGCCATAACCATAGTGTAGATTTCGATGGTTTCCTTGTCAGTGTAGCGGCTGCGGAATCCTTCTGGTGACATTATGAATTTTTGTTCTTTGCCCAGTTTAGAAGCGATTTCAGTGACTTCAACTCCTCCGCCGTGGACAAGGACAACTTTGTGCTCTTTCACGATTTCTTTTAGGTCAGCAACAAGGTCGCTTGATGCGCCTCCTTTTAGGATGCTTCCGCCCATTTTGATTACAAGCAACATAGCGGTCACATCGGGTGGAACCCAGTGCTCTTGAGGCCTGTGGTTTCGTCGATTCCCATGAGTATGTTTAGGCATTGAACGCCTTGTCCTGAAGCGCCTTTCACCATGTTATCGAGAGCTGAAAACATTATGAGGCGGTTTGCGTGTTCGTCGATTTCAAAGCCGACGTCACAGAAGTTTGTGCCCATGGTGATTTTTGGGTCAGGCAACTGGTATTGCCCCTTAAGGTATTTTACTAGGCGCACAAACGGTTCAGAACCGTACATGCCTCGTAGTGCCTTCCAGAGGTCCTTGCTGGCTACAGGTTGCTTGGGGAATGTGTGGATGGTTGCCAAGATGCCGCGGACAATGTTTACGGCGTGTGGTGTGAATGAGATTGTGATTTGTTCGTTTCCCAGAGCGTTTAATTCCTGTTCTACTTCGGCGATGTGGCGGTGACCAACTACTTTGTATGGACGAACGCCGTTAGAGCGTTCAGGATGATGAGAAGCGGGAGTGGGTTTGCTGCCTCCTCCAGAAGAACCAACCTTTATGTCCACAACGATTTTGTCTTTATCAATCAATCCAGCCTTCACTATTGGAGCTAAACCTAGAATTGCAGCTGTTGCTTCGCATCCTGCGCATGCAACGAGTTTGGCTTTTTTTATTTCTTCTCGATGGAGTTCAGGTAGACCATATGCGGCTTCTTTGAGCATTTCTGGGTGTGCATGCTTCCAGCCGTAGTATGTTTCGTAGTCAGCGGGGTTTTTGAGGCGAAAGTCAGCGCTCATGTCTATAACTTTCAATCCTGCTTCCAGCAGTTTGGGGACTAAGTTTACTGAGCCGCCATGTGGGGTTGCTGTGAAGATTAAGTCACAGTTTTTTTGAAGCTCATTCATGTCTTGCGGGACAAACTTGAGTTGTGTTAGCCCTCTAAGGTTAGGGTGTACATTGAAGATGAATTCGCCTGCGCTTTGACGTGAAGTAACCATAGTTACCTCTGCTTGGGGGTGCATTAGAAGCAGCCGCAGGAGTTCTCCTCCAACGTATCCTGTGCCGCCGATTATTCCAATTCTCATCATTTCGTTTCCTCTCTGTTGATTATTTTTTTTATTGGTCAATTAGGCTTTGGGCGCATTTTAAGAGTGGAACTGCCACGTTTAAGCCTGTTACGAGCCGAGTGTTTTCCCAGAATTCTGGGCAGGAGTTTGCCTCATGAAACACTAGGGCATCTTTGTTCTTTTCTATGCTTTCTTCAATTATGCTTTTAATCTTCTGGTAAGAATCTGAACTTGCGTATGTGTTAAAGGTTTGTTCCAACTTGCCATTCCACGCTTGGAAATCGGTTAGGCGTGTTTCGTCTGCTTTGACCTTTTGTACTGGGGCATACGCTTCAGCAGCTAGGTCAAGCTGAGACTTCAAGTAGTCATCATCTACCTGCTTGTTTTCTTTAACATCAGTCATTGCATCTAACGCGAAAATCCAAGAATCATTACCCTTGCCTAAAGTGCTAGCACATTTCACTGATAAATCCACCACGCTCTGAGGCAGTTCAGCTTCAAACACCAAGTTGCCAAGGAAAGTGTTTGTGCGGAAATCTTTGAAGCCTGCACGTGCGAGGGCTTTGTTATAGCAGACTGGCTGTTTTCCTTTTTCTTTGTAAACGATTATGCGCAGGTCGTAGAACCATTTCTGAACTAGTTCTTGAGCGACTACGCCGATGGGGTTGATTATGGTTGGTTTTGTTTCTTGAATGTTAGCGATGAGTTCGTCACGGTTCTTGGAGAGCATAATCATTTTGCCGTGCGTTCCAGCATCTGCTTTAATCACGATGCCTTCATCTAAGGAAATCTCTGCCTCAAACAAGTCAGCAATGTCTTTTTCATTATGAATTTCTTTTCCGTTCTTCATGAAATCCGAGGCATCGCATGGAACAAAAACCGTTTTAGGAATTGGTAAGCCTGCCTTCCAAAGGCTTAGCAAAGTGCGTAGTTTGCTGTAACAGGTGAATTCGACTTGAGAGGTGTTTAGTGTTTTTTTGCCAAGCATTTCCATAATGTAGGAGGCTTGGAGGCGCCGGTTTTTGCTCTGCGCACGGTTTAGCACAACTGCTGTACTGTTTAGTATGCTGGTGTAGTCTTTGCCTTTAGTTTTGGCAGTAAACCCTTCTTTGGATATGGCTAATGCGATTTTGCGGAATGGAATAAACGCCAAGTCAATGCCGAGTTGCTGTGCGGTTAATTTAATGCCGGCTTCGTCGTTTTCTGAACGCTCGTAAAGAAGGGCTATGCTCATCGCTTTATACTCCGTGATTTAGAAAATTGCTAAAAATTGAGGTTTCTCTTCAAATAAGAGGTTGTGTTTGTTGACTGTTTATTCGCCCCAGTCTTCGCCTTCAATAGTTAGTTCTTGTAGGTCTACGCATCCGCCTTTAACTTGTTTAACTTCTAGTTCTAGTCCGCAACCAGGGCAACTAACGATTTCTCCAGATTCTGTGTCTGCTGGGATGTCGAGTTCTGCATCACAATCGGGGCATTTTGCTTTGGCTATATTGTTTATTTTTTGGGGTTTGGTTGGTTCAATCATTTTCTGTTTTCACTTAACTTTTTTTAATTGGAAATGACTCTTTGATTAAATCTGGGTAACTTTTAAACATTGTGACTTAAATGTTACAGGTTGGATTTTAAATGTTCTATTTAGCACAAAATTCATGGTGCAAATAGAATGCAAACATTAAAGTTGGCTCAATAACAAGGGAATATTGACGAAAAGCGGAACAATCAATCAAGCGTTAGTGTAGAAATCGTTAAATTTCTACGTTGACATTCATAGAACAGGCGAGCAGAAAATGGATGATATCGACCGCAAAATCATAAAAATCCTCAAAGATGACGGCAGAGCAGGCTACGTTGAAATCGGCAATAAAGTAAACTTATCTGAAGGTGCAGTGCGTAAGCGAATCAAAACTTTAACTGACGATGGTGTTATCCGCAGTTTTACGGTGAAGATAGGGGTTGCTGAAGGCTCCCAAGCTATAACGCTCTTAGCAACTAATCCGTCGTTTCCAACTCAGGAAGTTTCCAAGCGCATCCAAGAAATTCCTAATGTGGAAACCATTTATGAAGTTACAGGCGAGTATGACATTGTTGCAGTCATCAGCGGCATGAACGTTGTAGAAGTTAACGAGTGCATAGAGAAGATTCGCCGGGTTGAAGGCATAATGAAAACCAACACCATGATAGTTCTAAGAAGTTTATAGCTAAACTCTCACTTTTACACACGTCACTTTTATACCGTTATTCTTAAACAGCGCTGCTGTAACGCCGTCGCCAGTTATGAACTTGTCCTTGAATGAGCCATCAAAGATTTTTCCACAACCGCAGGATGGGCTTTTCTCGGTGAGCAACGCTTCCTTTGCACCAACCGCTTGAGCAATTCGTAGCGCGTCATTGGCGCCTTTGAGAAATTGGCAGGTAACATCGACGCCTTCCATGTTAACAACTTTAGCCTTTCCCGACAGCACATCTGCCCCTGTGCCGCCTTGAATTTCGGAGGGCACCCGTGGAACAGACAAACCGCCAAAGACCTCGGGGCAAACAGGAAACAAACCGCCTTTCTTGAATTCTTCCAAGACTTCGGGGGTTAACCAGTTTTTACCCTCAAAATTGCAGTTTACTCCAAGTAGACACGCGCTAACAATCTTCAATTATCAACAATCCATCAGTTTCTCTAACTCTATGTCTACTGGTATCTTACATATTAATGGCTTGAAATCTAGCCAATACC
>CAYMLF010000048.1:0-12346 GCA_964391275.1 uncultured Candidatus Bathyarchaeia archaeon | reverse complement strand
GGACTAATAGGATTCGTAGGCTTAATGATTCCACACATAACCAGACTAATAATAGGCCCAGACCATAGAATCCTGCTTCCAGCCTCAGTCATAGTCGGCGCCATTTTCCTTGTCGTTTGCGACGCAATTGCAAGAGTAGCCACAGGAGCCGCTGAATTGCCAGTTGGCATAATAACAGCCCTTGCTGGAGGACCTTTCTTTATTTTCCTGCTTCGGAAAAAGAAGTTGAGCTACCGAATGTAATATGGTGACAAGGTATGGTTACATTAAACGTAAACGGCATCGATTGTTTTTATGGGTCAGTGAAGGTGCTGTCAAACATTGATTTGACAGTTAAACAAGGCGATTTTTTGGGGATTTTAGGTCCAAACGGCTCAGGCAAATCTACGCTTCTTAAAAGCATTAGCAGAGTGTTGAAACCTCATGGCGGTTCAATAATTATCGACCAAGAAGACATTTACTCTTTAAAGGCTGTTGAAGTTGCAAGAAAGATGGCTGTTGTTCCGCAAGAAACAGCTGTAGGCTTCAACTTTTCAGTTTTAGACGTTGTCTTGATGGGACGAAATCCACACATGGAACGCTTCCAAATGGAAAGCGCCAAAGACTTGGAGATTGCCCGAAAATCAATGACTCTAACAAACACGTGGCACTTATCGGATAGACCGATAAATGAGTTAAGCGGTGGAGAGAGGCAACGTGTAATTATTGCACGCGCTTTAACTCAGGAGCCAAAAATTCTGCTTTTAGATGAACCGATGGCGCACATGGACATTGTAAATCAATTGGAAATTATGGACCTTATCAAAAGCTTGTGCCTCAACAATGGCTTGACAGTTTTGGCAGTTATTCATGACCTTAACATGGCTGCACGATACTGCAACACAGCTATTCTGCTCAAAGAAGGTAAGGTATTTGGGGCAGGAACGATTGAAAAAGTTTTGACCACTGAAAACATACGTAACGTCTTTCAGGTTGATGTCATTGTGAGTAAAAACAGGTCAACCGATTCATTATACGTTATTCCGCTCTCACCAAATAAGCCATCTATAACTAAAAAAGAGACAATACATGTAATTTGCGGTGCAGGAACAGGAACAATGATTATCAAATCCTTGGTTGACAAGGGTTATACTGTCACCGCAGGGGTACTAAACGTTCTAGACTCAGATTATGACACATGCGAATCATTGAAAATCAAAACCGTTTCTGGACCACCTTTTTCACCTATAACTAAAGAAGCAAGTATGTTAAACATGGATTTAATAAGCAAAGCAAACATGGTTGTTTTAACCTCAATACCGTTTGGCTCGGGTAACCTCAATAATTTGGAAGCTGCCTTAGATGCAGTGAAACGAGGCATTCCAACTTTTGTGGTGGATGAGTTGCCTATTGAGAGTCGAGATTTTGCTGCTGGAAAAGCCAAAGCGCTTATGACGCAGTTAAAGAAAGCAGGCGCTGTTTTCGTTAAGAACCAAGCTGAACTTGCGCAGTGCATGCAAAAAATACCGTTGTCTCCTAAACAGCACGCATAATTTAAAAGCAGCCTTGCGACGTGAAGAGTTAAATACTAATTTTTTGATTACCGTTTTGAGGGTAACGGGGTAGAGGATTTGAAAAGTAAAGGTCCATTGTTCATTGTTCCATGGAGATGCACGTTTGCGTGTGACAGCAACTGTGTTCACTGTACTTCAGCAGGTAAATCAGCAGTTCCAGATGAGGTTGACACTGCAGATGCTAAACACATTGTTGACCAAGTCAGCGAGTTTGGAGCAACCTTCTTTGGATTAACAGGTGGCGAACCGTTCCTGCGCAAAGACATTTTTGAAATCATCGCGTATGCCAAACAAAAAGGTCTAAACGTAAGCATAGTCACCGACGCCCACAGAATGGATGATGTAGCATTCAAGAATATGGTTGAAAACCAAGTTCGCGTATCAATCAGCATTGACGGCGCAGAAAAATCAAACGACGCAATACGAGGCAAAGGCTCATACGCCGCAGCAGTTAGAGCGATTGAGAAATTCTCAAAAGAAAAACTCCTCGACTGTCTAGTTTACACTTTTGCCAAAACAGACAGTGGCATTTCAAACGTTGACATGGAAGACTTTACCCATGTAATTGAGTTAGCCCGCAAATACGACGCTCGATGGGTAGTATTCCACGGGTTCATACCCTTCAGTAAAGAGAGCCTCAAAGCCGACCCAACACCCCAACAGTATGAGTGGGCTTGCAACGCCTTGTACGATTTAATGTTAAAATACAACGGCAAACCAGAGATTAACGTTTACATTCCCTTCATGGCAAGAGTTGCCAAACAGCGGGGACTACCAAACTTTGACGAGTGGTACAACAACTTCTTTTTGGGCAGATGCTGGTTTGGTAAGTTCATGAGCATAGCCGAGAACGGGGAAGCCATCCCCTGCAGCTACAATGACGTTTACCGTGCAGGCAACGTCAAAGACAAACCGCTTCGGCAGATTTGGCAAGATATGGAAAACAGCGAGTTCTTTGCTGAAGCCCGAGATAAAAACAAGCGTAAAGGCAAATGCGGCGTCTGTGAATACAAGGAACTTTGTGGAGGATGCCGAACAACAGCCTTGTTTTACACGGGTGACATTCAAGGCTCAGACCCAAGATGTGCATACATTCCAGGAGCGCTTAGAAATACAAAGCTCAAATAGAATTCAATAAACTGCTTGTGGATCAGCCACAACCAGCAAGCAAACGCCAACACAAACCATTCATTAAAAGCACAACACAGCATAAAACTTAAGGTTGTTGTTGTGCATAGGGGCTTTTTTCCACACACTACTTGACAAGAAGAATCGTAATCGGGAGTGACGTGCACCCAAAAAATCAGTTTACGGAAGAGAGAGGGGGGTAAAGGGAATCAATGGATGCACGTCACACGAAGTTTTTTTGCCTCTCACAGGACTTTTTAATTATGAACCCATAGTTTTTTCTAGAAGCAACATAGTTCTGTTGAACTCTACGTGCTGGATGCCTAATTTTTTGCCGTTTCTTGCTTGTGATGAAAACGGATCCACCGTTTTTTAGGTGTTCTTTCACGGTGCAAAAATCCACTCGTGGCGATTCATGCACTGATACGTCTAGCTCAGCAGTGTTATCGAGCAGCAAAACTTGAAACAGCGGTTGAGTGGTTTTCTTTGACCCTGACAAGCCCTTCATTTTCCTTTAGCATTTCTTTTACAAAAATATCTGTGATGTCAAAAGCGTTTAAGGATATGTGATTACAGCAACACAACAACAAGCTGTTATTAACTCAAAATAAAGTTTAGCACTTTTTTGCTCAACAAGCTGTCAACAATCAAATCAGGCTGCACCTTGTCTAGTTCTTCCGCTGAATAAACGCCCGTGGTAACAGCGATGCAACTCATGCCCGCAGATTTAGCGGCTTTCACACCAAAAATGGAATCCTCCACAACCACACATACCTGCGGCGAAGTCTTTAACAGCTTAGCAGTTTTTAGAAAGATTTCTGGGTTAGGTTTAGATTGAGAAACCGCCTCAACAGTTAATATCGTATCAAAGCAATCTGCTAATTTGTTAATCTTCAACATCTGCATAACGACTGCTCGGTTATTCATCGACGCCAAACCAACCTTAACCTTGCCACGTAAAGCCTCCAAAAGCTCCACTGTACCCTCAAACAGCGCCACTTGGTCGGCTAATTGGATTTGCACTCTACTCTTTCGTTCAACAAGCTGCTTAACCACTTTTTCGTCAACTTTCCTGTTTGCAGCTTTGAGAATTTCACGAAAAGTTTCTGATGCGCCAATTCCGATTCTGCGCTCGATATATTGAGTGGGCACTTCAAGGTTGATTTCTTTAAGTGCTTTATGAAAGGAAGTCACAATTGCTTTTCGTGTATCCGCTAATGTGCCATCCCAATCGAAAATAACTGCTTCAAACATGACAATCGGCTATTTCAGGTTCAATTTTTCTCTTATGGCTTGGCTTTTCTTGGTGGCTTCTTCTACGGCGCGTATCATGGCAGGTCTTATTTGGCTCTTCTCAATTTGATATACTGCCTCAATAGTTGTTCCGCCAGGCGTTGTGGTCATATCCCTGATTTTAGATGGCTCCTCATTTAGGTCAATAACTAGTTTAGCTGTGCCAAGAACTGTTTGCGCCGCGCTTTTCAAAGCGATGTTTCGCGGCAACCCAACTTTTAAACCTGCATAGGTTAAAGCTTCAACTATTATAGACATGTATCCTGGTCCGCTGCCGCTGACCGCTGTGATAGCATCCATGTACTTCTCTTCAACTTCGTCGCAGACTCCCATCATATTCAGCAAGTTTTCAACTTGGGCTTTTTCCTCTGCTGTCACGTTTGATTCGCAACAGTAAGCCGTGTAAGCTGCCTGTACCATGGCGGCAAGGTTAGGCATTATGCGTACGATTTTTGCTTCAGGAGCATGCTTTTTTAGATAGGCTAAAGGCACCGTTGCCGCGACGGAAATGAGCAGTTTATCTTTGATTTCTTTGCTGATTTCTTTTAGTACTTTCTCAACGTCGAGGGGTTTGACAATTATAAAGACTATGTCTGCTTCAGCAGCGGCTTTACGGTTATCTGAACCAACCGTTACGCCCAGCTTAGAGAGGTCTTTTAGTTTTTCAGGCATTATATCTACTGCGTTGATTTTACCCGAATACTTGCTCTTTAGGAGGCTTTTGATGATGGCGCTTCCCATCATTCCTGCACCGATAACTGTGACGTTGTCGTTCATGAATGCTCACTTACTGTTTAAAACTGCTTTTTGCTCTTTAAACTTTTGTTGCAAATGCAGACTACTGTTTGCTTGATACAAGCTTTTCAAGTGTCTTTTGCATTGCAAGTGCTGGAGCGTCTGTCTTTATGCCTCGAGAGTTAAAATGGGTGGTTACTGCCTGAAAACCGTTGCTTCGAAGTGCTGTTAAAAAGGCTTGTGTGGATGGCGCAGGCAGGTTTAGTTTTTTGCTTATTTTGTCAAGCACATAGTAGGTTATGGGCGCTTTGGCTTCAGCTTTAATCGTCAACAATAACTTGGCGATTTTAGTGTGGTTCTTGAAAGTGGAGGCTTGGTTTTCTTTCAACACTTCTTCTACAAAGGCTTTGTCAGCTATACTGCCTATCCATAATGGACCTGCATGTTCCATTTGTGTCCCGCACTCGGGGCATGTGGGGCAACCGAAGGGTTTCTGAGCAATCTCGCGGTGTAGGCAGTTGAAGCAGTGCAAGATGTAGCTGGTTGTTTTGAGGCTTTCGTCAGCCTTTTTTGCTCCATAAGCGATTTGGGCATAGACTCGGATGTAGTGGTCACTGCTGTGACTGAGTAGAATTTGGATTCCAATGTCATGCTTAGCAGCTATATAAGCCATGCAGCCAGCCATAAGCCTAATCGCCAACTCATGACAGTACTCTGTCCGAAGCGGTTTGCCGCCATATTTCCGCACGCACGCTTTTGCGTGAACTCCGCATAAAGGCGCCAAATCAGTAGCAGTAGCCGCAAGTAATCCTTTGTTTTTTAAGGCTCTAAAGGCAGCGTCTAAATATGGAACTGGCGTGCCAAAAGGGTCAATATCAATTATGTCAAATCGTTTTTTTGGTGAGGCGTTACAGCTTAAAACACAGTTGGCGTCCTTGTGTTCGAGAGTTACTTTATCTCGCAAATTGTTTTGTTCTATATTATGTTTTGCCAGTTCATAGGCGTGCGAGTTGATGTCGCTTAGAAGCACATTTCTTATGCCTTCGATTTCGGCGGCATATCGGATTCCTCTGATGCCTTGACTGGTTAAGGGTTCGCAGATGCTGATTTCACGGTTAACCATGCGTTGAAAAGCTTTGAATGCTAAAACTGATATGTCACGGTTAAACTCCATGACTGGGTTGTAAAACACTGGAGCCCTGGATGGCGCATAATCGGAGGGTACAACACCGTAAGCGGATAGTTTAGGCACTAGTAACTCAACTTTGCCTTCTCTGATTTTTTCGCTTGGGAAATCTGCTTTGTATGTTTCAGACATTTTTGAATGCACTGTGATTGTTAAGAAGGAAGGATTTTTCAATATTAGACTATTGGTGCTTGTTGAGCCTGAATTCGTTAAATGACAGCCTAATTTAGGGTAAAACCTATATCCACGAGACACCTTGAAGAAGTCGCTATCGGTGGAGACCTTGGATGCTTTAACAATCCTCTTAATCGCTTTGGGCTTAGCGATGGATGCCTTTGCCGTCTCCATAACAAACGGGATAACAATTCGAAATAACCGTCGGAAAAATGCGTTGTTAACAGCGTTTTCTTTCGGCGGGTTCCAAATGTTAATGCCTTTAATTGGCTATTTCGCTGGGTTAAGCTTGGAAAGTGTTATCGTGGAGGTTGACCATTGGGTAGCGTTTGGTTTGCTTGCGTTTATTGGTTCAAAAATGATTTTTGACGCCATCAGGAAGGACGGCGACGGAAAAACTGAGGAAAACCTTAAACTTCATACGTTGTTAACTTTATCGGTTGCTACCAGCATTGACGCGTTAATGGTTGGATTCAGTTTCGCCTTCCTACAAACAGCCATTCTGTTGCCAGTCGCAATGATTGGTGTGGTGACGTTTCTGTTATCGTTCAGTGGGTTCTACTTTGGCTGTCACATTGGAAGGCTATTTGGCAACAAAATAAAAATCCTCGGAGGAATAATACTGATTGCTATTGGCTTGCGGATTCTTCTTGAGCACTTGTTCTTTTAAATACCGTTAGGCTTTTTGTTCTGTTATTATTTTACTTAGTTTTTCTAAAATTTCTTTGAAGTCAGCTTTGTTTGGTTTAATTCCACGCTTTGCGACATTCAATAGGTTTCTGTAGCCTTTGGTTGTTAATTCCTTTTCTAAGATCTTCAGCGCTCTGCCTTGATTAATAGCGTATGTACAGAAAAGTATTGTTTTCTTTCCTAAGCCTTCTGGCAAGCGTTTGACAAAAGAGTGAACTTCTGGGGTGGGTTGCATACCCATAATTGGCGTGCCGATAATGAGCAAATCGTATTCCTTAGTGACTGAAGGTTCAGGGGCTGTGGCTAAGTCGAAGAGTGAGGCGTTTTGTTGTTCTGCGATTGCTTCTGCCAAACGTTTAGTGTTTCCTGTGCGTGAGATGTAAAAGACGCCTGCTTTCATAGTTGCATATAGCTGGTGATAGGCTTATATTGTTTGTTTAAATTTGAGGTGATGACTGTTTTTTGTTTGTTGTTGGGTGACCCTTGTACACAACAGCCTCTTAGTGTATCTTTTGTTTAGACAGCTAAGTTTTAGGTTTATCCAATTCGCCGTGGTAATGATTAATGCCAATCCAAGCCGTTATCAAAAAGAGAACTACAAAAACGGCTTCAATCACTGCGACTATGATGTAGATTGTCTGCCGCTGGGAACCAAATCGTTCAATGAAAGTGGTGTTACCGCTAGTGATCTGTTGAGGATTGCTTTCTTCATCTATTAACGTGTTAAACTCGTTTTGTGCTTGACTGATTAAGATGACTGGTGGAGCAACTAGCGCCACAGCCAAAAAGACAGCTGCAATGGCAAAAACACCTTTTCGATGCATAAAAAAACCCAATTAGTCCTAGTCTTATTCAACGTTATAAATGTTAGAGAAAATGGAACGCTGCAAATCTTTACACTACACGCGTCATTACGCTCAAACAGTATGTTTTTGCTTGAGACCAATTATAGTTAAAGCATTCTAGAGCCAACTGTACAAGACATGGATTATCTGAAACTAATACTTGAGACTCTAAATACCCGTTATTTGCTTCAAATTCAAGAACAATATTCTGGTTATCAAATATTCCAAAACTTACTGATGGAGTATTATCGATGAATTTAAACTCAAAATTACTTATTCGGTCATTAAAAAAATCTGGTAGTTTACAGTTGCTCTCTGAGGTTAAAAGCTTGATTTGAACTCTTCTTTTTAGCGCTTTCTTGAAAAGCATTGAATGCTCGAAAATCCAAGGATACAGTTTCTGTGGAGGTGAAAGAACAAAAACGTTTGCAGATGTAGAAGAGAAAAGTTCTTCAATCTTTAACAGTGCCGATTCTTGTTTTTGAACAATTGCGGTTGTACTTCTGTTTTCTGTTCCCTGTTTCGTTAAATACTCTTTCAAGCTCAGATTTTCAACGGCTATTCTTCTTAATTCCATTGTTTTTCTATTTCTTTGTTTTACTAGAAGAGCAATGCATTTGTCGATTGGAATAGCTTTGTACTCGATGGGATTTTTAATGACTTTTTCGACTAAACCCAACTCAAATAATCCGTTTAGCACCCGATAAATGTCCTGTCTTGAAATTTTAGAGTATTTTACTAAATGGCTGGCGCTTGATTGTCCGTTTATGGTCAGGCAAAGATACGCTTTTGCCTGTGTGGTTGTTAACCCAAAATCAGTTAGAGCCTGAATTTCATTGAGGCTAAGCAAGTAAATTACCGCCTAAAAAGCCCTCAATTAACAATAGCAGAAATCGGCTTTTTAATATTTCGTCATCAGAAATTAAAAAAATCTAAAGAAAGTCGAAGGATTTTCAAATGTATTTAAACTTTCGTTTTGTGACGGTCGGTGTGGCTTACGGCGCTTTCTTTTATACTCAATCAGAATACCCTTTAAGTGTCTTTTTAACGGAGGAATAAAGTGAAAAATTCTTTAGCAAAATTAGTGACTGTGTTTTTTATCGCTTTATTGCTAGCGTCTATTGTGCTTTTTGCGATGCCAACTCTCGGTCAATGGTACATTGATGATGAGCAACATGGCATGGGCTGGTGGGGTAAAAACGCAAAGAATCTACAGGAAGGTGGAGGCTTACGTCTCCCAAGCGGCGTTACACCTGATATGGAGTTGAAGATGGACCCTTATCTCAGCTTCAGACCTAACCCTGTAGGCATTGGTCAACCAATCCTAGTCAACGTTTGGACTGTGCCTGGGCCGTCTTTTGTTCGATACTTTACAGACCTTAAGGTAACCCTCACTAAACCTGATGGATCAACTGAAGAAGTAGTTTTTGACACTTTTCGGGCAGATTCAACTGGATACTTTGAACACGTGGTAGATCAAGCTGGTACTTGGAAGATCAAGTTAGACATTCCTGGACAGTTTTTCCCTGCAGGAAATTATACTATGCCTGAAGGGACATCACAGGCAGGCTATACCGATAGCTACACTCGTTCACTATACTATAAACCTGCTTCAACTGCAGAGCAAACACTCATAGTCCAAGAAGACATGGTGCCTTCTTGGCCTATGTCATCGCTGCCAACCGATTATTGGACAAGACCAGTACCGCCTGAACATAGGGAATGGTGGACTATAGCCGGAAACTATCCGTGGCGTGGTCCATCCGGCGGTCCCATATGGGATGAGCTATATCCTAACACATACAGTTACTTCACTGCATACACTGGATTCTTTGCAGGCGATAACCAACGTTTCACTCCATGGGTTCAAGCACCAAACTCTGCACATATAGTATGGAAACGGCAGATTCAGTTGTCAGGACTTTTGGGAGGCGATCAAGGTTACGAAAGCATGACCTCTGGCAGTGGTGCCCCAACGATTATTTATCAGGGAAAAGGCTACCAGACTGTTACAAAACCCTTCAACGGTGTTACGCAGAACGTTTGGCAATGCTTTGATATACGTACTGGCGAAATATTTTGGGAACTCACTGGTGTCACGGCACCCACAGCTATTGAATATGGTGAAGGGTTGCCCGCTGTACCCGGAGCCACCGCAGCAATCGGCACTACACCTGCCTTGATTTCAATCAGCGGCGGTCGACTCATCAAATATAACCCATCCACTGGCGGTGTAACTGTAAACGTTTCAATTCCCACGTGGGCTTCAGTCAGCGGATTTTCTTCAAGTATTTACTATAGCAATGGCTATGCAATAGGCGTTCAAGAAATGAACGCTACTGGTGGACCTGGAGAATTTGGCACCCCCACGGCAGGCATCTATCGTTTAATTAATTGGACAACCTTTGGAACCACCAACAACTTCACTGCAAGAATCATCAGCAACATAAGCTGGCCAGCCGGCTACCTTGGCGACATGGTAGACTTTGGTTCAGGCAGAAGTTTTCGGGTTGCAGAAACAAGCTGGTTTGACACGCCAGTTACAGGTTTCCCATATGCCTACATACCCTACGACAACGCATCAGGCATCCGATATGGAACACGCATCAAGGCGTTTGATCTAAAAACGGGTGCTGAATTGTGGGACAAGAACTTCTATGAATCTATCTATCACCCCTCTGCCTCGATTGCCTACAATGGAAAACTTGCTATACTATCGCAGGATCAAGAGGGTCCAGGAGGTGGATATTACATGTGCTTTGATCAGGCAAATGGAGAGTTGCTTTGGAAGAGCGAACAGATGGATTATCCTTGGGATATACCTGGATTTGGTGCATACTCGATATCTACTGCATATGGAATGATATTCCGCTTTGGCTACAGTGGCGTTTACGCATTTGACTGGGAAACAGGCAAAATAGTTTGGAAGTATGAAGCGCCCGCTTTCAGTTCTTATGAAACACCCTATACCGACGAGGATGGGAGCACTATGTACTCATTTAATGCTGGCGGATGGGTTGCGGATGGAAAACTGTACGCAGTCAATACTGAGCACACTCCTAGTCAACCTATTACGCGAGGCTGGGGACTGCATTGTATCAATGTAACTACTGGAGAGTTAATATGGAAGACTAAAACTGCTGGAAGTATAGGCGCTGTTGCAGACGGTTACTTGACGCTGGCAGGTCAAGATGGCATATTGTACGTTTACGGAAAAGGTAAAAGTGCAACAACAATTACGGCTCCTGACATCGCTGCTCCTTTAGGCTCAGAAATTGTGATACGTGGTACAGTGCTTGATATGTCTCCTGCTCAACTAAGCACGCCCTGTGTTAACAAAGATTCTATGACTACACAGATGGAGTATTTGCATAGGCAGATGCCGATTGCTGGACTTTGGAATAACGAGACGATAGTTGGCGTTCCAGTATCTTTAGACACTGTTGACCCCAATGGCAACTCAATTCACATTGGAGATGTAATCACTGACGGGTATAGTGGTACTTTTGGATTTACTTGGAAACCTGAGATTACCGGACAATACACTGTGACAGCTACTTTCATGGGCGATGATTCTTACGGTAGCTCCTTTGCGACAACATATGTAAATATTAATGAAGCTCCTCAGGCGTCAGCAACAGCATCGCCGATTGCTCAGGATACAGGTACTGATACCTTGATGATAACAGTCATAGTTGGCTTTGTGGCAGTTATTATCGCGATAGCACTTGTTGGGTTACTGTTGATGAAAAAGCGGTAAACAATACCCTTTCTTTTTTATGTTATATGTTGAAACTAAAAATCACGGTTTACCGATTACCTGTTAATTAGATTTTCTAAACCATAAGCAAAGGCATCTTTGCAAAACCGAGCAGCAGTTAAATTCCTATCTATTTTAATAGCTATCTTACATAACTCTTAAAAAGTGTACTTGATTTTTGGTTATGAACATGTTAGCGTCTAAAGCTATAAAAGACGGCTTTCAATATGTCAGAGCAGTTAAAGATGGTGCGAGCTTGTACAGAAAAGCTAAATAAAGACGCTGTCCATCAACTCGTCATATCTCAACTGGTCGCTAGACCAGAAAGATATAATGTATGTGCGGTCGTAGTCTAGTTTGGTCTAGCCATCGGCTGTCGAAATCGACATAACTTTAATTCGTGTTTTGCGGTCTCCTCTTTTTTTGATAATCGAATTCCGATCTAACTATGTAGAACTACCGAAAGTAAACAATACTTGCCATAGTCATTTATATCGCTGTCTCCTGCTTTATTAGCAGTTTTAGCTCGTTTGCCAATACCGTAAGTTGATGGTTTTGACCTCATGGATAGCCCTGCAACGTATGAGGACATCCCAGTCCTCAATAATCCTTGAACCAAACTTTTTAACCTAATACAAGTAAACAGTAGTTTGGTATCTGCATGAAGAACATACCGGATTCAGATAGCGTTCACCAAAAACTTACTCCCCTCTTGGGTGAAAGGATGGTTAAGACGGGCAAGGCTCAGACCTTCAACGACGTAATAGATGACCTAATTGAAAAGAAAAGTGGCGTCCAACATTGGAAGTTTATGACGCAAAGATTGCATTTTGTGATGTGTCTGCCAAGCGGAAAGATTGTTGTTAGTAATGAATAAGGTGCTATTTGAACTTGAAAAATGCATAAGGTTTTTTTGCAATTATTTAATAGTATTAGACCTTAGTCTCTATTGCCGCCAACCGTATTGAGTTGGGAGATTTGC
>CAYMLF010000047.1:0-12544 GCA_964391275.1 uncultured Candidatus Bathyarchaeia archaeon | reverse complement strand
ACTCAAATGCTTGGCTGCTTTTTATAGAGGATAGGGCCTATTGCGAGAGCAACAGCGCACGCTTCAACATGGCTTTATATAAGGGAGGGGAGGTCAGAGCAGAGAGACCTCGCATTCATCCACACAACCATGAAATCCGAGCATAAATTGGACCTAAATTTCATCCCCAATCTCTGCAAGACAGCAAGCCCAACCGCTTATGCAACAACCCACAACCAACATGCACAAAACAAACAACAACCACAAAACACACTTCACCCCAAAACCTAAATGAGTTGTTATGCTATGAAACTTTGGCACAACTACTCAAGGAAAAACCACCCTCACCTTGCCAACAAGCTGAACATCAATAAAGAGAACAAAGGGTGAAAGGGTAAAAAGTTTATATTCTTGTTTGATTTTTGCAATAATCCGAGATAAACAATAAAGTTCTATTAAAGTAGGATGATAAAAAATGGCATATTTAACTACAACAGGCTCAGGACAGCCCGTCCTTATTCTCAAAGAAGGAACAACCAGAAGTAGAGGTAAAGAAGCCCAAAGAAACAACATTATGGCCGCACGAGTAATCGGCGAAGTCCTAAAAACCACCTTGGGACCACGAGGCATGGATAAAATGCTAATCGACAGCCTCGGCGACATCACTATCACAAATGACGGTGCAGCAATCCTCAAAGAAATAGACGTTGAACATCCGGCAGCAAAAATGATGGTTGAAATCGCAAAAACCCAAGATGACATGGTTGGCGACGGAACCACCAGCGCAGTCGTCTTAGCAAGCGAGCTTCTCAAAAAAGCTGAAGAACTTTTAGACCAAAACATTCATCCAACCCTTCTCGTCAGCGGATACCGAAAAGCAGCCCAAAAAGCAATTGAAACCATAACCAAAATTGCTGAGCCACTTGACATAAACGACCGCAAGACCCTGCTTAAAGTTGCGTTAACTTCAACAAGTAGCAAGTCAGTCGGTTCAGCACGTGAGCACTTAGCTGAAATATCCATAGATGCAGTTAAACAGATTGCTGAGCAACGTGGAGATAAAACAATAGCCGACATAGACAACATTCAGATAATCAAGAAAACAGGCAAAAGCCTTCTCGAAACCCAACTTATCAGAGGTATCATCGTTGACAAAGAAGTAGTCAACCCAGGCATGCCTAAAGTTAAAGAAAACGCAAAAATCGCGCTTCTTGATTCAGCCCTTGAAATCGAGAAAACAGAAATCAGCGCTGAAATCAGAATCAAAGACCCAACCCAAATGCAGGCGTTCTTGGATCAAGAAACAGACATGATGCATGACATGGTTAAAAAAGTTAAAGCTTCAGGTGCAGATGTGATTTTCTGCCAAAAAGGCGTGGATGATATGGTGCAGCACTTCCTAGCAAAGGAAGGCATAATGGCAGCTAGACGCGTTAAAGAATCAGACATGGAAAAGCTTTCACGTGCAACAGGCGCAAGAATCATCAGCGACCTAGACGACCTTAAACCAGAAGACCTTGGCAAAGCAGGCCTAGTTGAGGAACGAAAAATCGGCGACGACAAAATGATTTTTGTAGAAAAATGCAAAGACCCACATAGCGTAGCAATTCTCATCCGTGCAGGCTTAGAACGCATGGTTGACGAAGCCGAACGCGCCATGACCGACAGCCTCTCAGTCATTTCAGACGTGATTGAAAACAACAAAGTGGTTCCAGGCGGCGGCGCAGTTGAAATTGAAATTGCCAAAGAACTCCGCAAGTACGCCACCAAAGTTGGCGGACGCGAGCAACTAGCAATTGAAGCCTTCGCAGACGCAGTTGAAGTTATTCCAAGAACCCTTGCAGAAAACGCTGGTTTAGAACCAATTGACATCCTAGTCCAGTTGCGTTCCATACATGACAAAGAAGATGGCAAAAACCAAGGCATAAACATTTACCAAGGCAAACTACAAGACAGCATTAAAAACGGAGTCATTGAACCAATCGTCGTTAAAGAACAAGCCATCAAATCCTCAGCAGAATCAGCAGCCATGATACTGCGCATCGACGACGTAATCACTGCTAAGGCACCAAAAGGCGCACCAGGCGGTCCAGGCGGAATGCCCGGCGGCATGGGCGGAATGGGCGAAGAGTAACTTCCCCTTTTCTAATTTCTTTTCAAGCTTAAAGTAACAATCTATTACTTTTTTGTTTGTCCAAGTTTAATTTGGTTCCTGTTTAGAGGAAAGTAAATTAATACAGGCGAAACAGTATGTACGCTAAACCCACGCTCCGGTAGTATAGTCCGGTCAAGTATAGTGGCCTCTCGAGTCACGGACCCGGGTTCGAATCCCGGCCGGAGCACCAACCCCTCCTTCTAGTACACACATGCATGTTTTAGAAACTATTAAATGATTGATGCAGCCGTATGCTTTGGATATAGTTGCGTGAGTAATACAGTGGCAGAAAAAGGGGGATGCAGTAATGTCAAGCATAGCAAACGAAGAAGCCAAAACTATTGTAGCGCAGCCCCCGTTGACTGCAGACGAGTTACTTAGTAAGCCCATTGACGAGTTATACGCCCGTTTAGAAGCATCCCCGTCTGGTCTAAGTTCTGAAGAAGCTGAAAACCGTCTTGAAGTTTATGGAGCAAACGAGCTAGCGCGAAGAAAAAAGCATTCAGCCATTTTCGAGTTTTTAGTGCTTTTCAGAAGTCCACTTGTAATTATCTTAATGGTTGCAGGTTTAATCTCTGGCATCTTGGGTGAATGGCCCAACACAGTTATTATTTTCTCAATCGTTTTACTGAGCGTCGTTTTAGATTATTATCAAGAATCAAAAGCGGAGAAAGCTGCTGAAGCCCTCAAAGAAGCTGTAACAACAACAGCAACCGTAATGCGCGATGGTTCTCGTCAAGAAATTAAAATTCATGACGTAGTTCCAGGAGACATCGTTTACCTTTCCGCTGGAGACATTACTCCTGCTGATTCCCGAGTGATGTTAGCTAAAGATCTTTTCGTTAACCAATCTGCTTTGACGGGTGAGTCTTTTCCCGTTGAGAAAACTCCAACGCTTGTAACGGTTAAGAACCCTGCAATTACAGAGTGGAGCAACTACCTGTTTATGGGAACCTCTGTTGTCAGCGGCACCGCTACAGCCCTGGTTACCAGAACGGGAGGCACAACTGAATACGGCAAAATCGCCAAAAAATTAGTCACTAAACCTCCCGAGACTGAATTCGAGAGAGGCATCAAGGGCTTTGGCTTCCTTATCATGCAGGTCACCATTCTGCTGGTTCTGTTTGTTTTCATGGTTAACGCGCTTTTGAATCCAGACACTAACGGCATATTGAATGCGTTGCTGTTCGCAGTTGCTTTGGCTGTGGGTTTGACGCCTGAATTGTTGCCCATGATTATCACTGTTAACCTGTCCCGTGGTGCAATGGTTATGTCTAAGAAAGGCGTCATCGTTAAGCGGTTAGCTTCCATTGAAAACTTTGGCAGCATGAACGTGTTATGCACTGACAAGACTGGAACTCTTACTGAAAACAAGATTAAACTTGTCTTGCATGTGGACGCTGAAGGAAACGACGACGAACGGGTCTTGCTATACGCTTTTCTTAACAGTTTCTACCAGACGGGTCTAAAAAGCCCCCTTGACGAAGCCATACTAGACCATGAAAAAATCGACTTAACAGGCTACCAGAAAATTGATGAAGTACCCTTTGATTTTATCCGCAGGCGTCTAAGCGTGGTTGTGGAAAAAGACCGCCAACGTTTCTTTATAGCAAAAGGCGCACCAGAAGAAATCATAAAAATATCCTCTTTCTGCGAGATTGGCGGCTTACCAATCGATTTAACTGATGAAATACGCAAACGAGCAGAACAAAAATACCTTGACTTAAGCTCGGAAGGTTTCCGGGTGCTCGGAATTTCATACAAGAAACTGCGAGAAGAAAAGGACGTTTACACAATCAACGATGAATCTGACATGGTTTTCATGGGTTTTGTGGCTTTTCTTGACCCTCCCAAAGAAACCGCTAAAGAATCAATTAGGCTTTTAAGCGAAGCAGGTATCGAACTCAAAATCCTCACTGGCGATAATGAACTGGTTGCCAGAAAAACCTGTGAGGCGCTTGGCTTTGAAGTTAAAGGTGTTGCTTTAGGCAATGAAATCTCCCAAATGCATGACGACGCTTTAGCCCGGGTTGTTGAGGAAGTAAACGTTTTTGCCAGAGTGAATCCAGTTCAGAAAGACCGAATCATCACTCTGCTAAAAAGTAATGGTCATGTGGTCGGCTTCATGGGCGATGGAATTAACGATGCGCCCTCGCTTAGAACATGTGACGTTGGCGTCTCAGTAAATAACGCGGTTGATGTAGCAAAAGAATCAGCTGATATTATCCTGTTGAAGAATGATTTAACCGTGCTTGCCCAAGGCGTTTTGGAAGGCAGAAAAACCTTTGGCAACACAATGAAGTACGTCATGATGGGCGTCAGCAGTAACTTTGGCAACATGTTCAGCGTTGCTGGCGCTTCTTTGATTTTACCGTTTCTAGGCTTTGACTTTTTGCCTATGCTTCCGATTCATATTTTACTAAACAATTTGCTCTATGACATTTCACAGTCAGCTATAACCACGGACAATGTTGATTCTGAGTACGTTGAGAAACCAAAACGCTGGGATATTGGTTACATCAAAAGTTTCATGGTTTCGCTTGGACCCGTTAGTTCGCTCTTTGATTTCTTAACGTTTTTCATAATGCTGTTTGCTTTTCTGCCCTTCGTAGCTTTTGACGTTCGTGAGCCATTGTTCCAGACAGCTTGGTTCATAGAGTCGCTGGTCACCCAAACAATAGTTGTCTTTGCTATTCGGACAAGAAAAACGCCGTTTTGGAAGAGCAAACCAGGCAAATGGGTAATCATTAGCAGTGTTGCGATTTTAGCTATAGGAATCATTATTCCATTCACGGCGTTAGGCGAAGCTTTCTTTAGATTTGTATCTCCACCACTGGAATTTCTAGCAATACTGGTTGGGTTGGTGGTTGCTTACTTAGCGCTTGTGGAAGTGGTTAAACGGTGGTTCTACAAGCGAAACGCTTACCGTGTGGAGCAGGCTTTGGTTCCAAAGAAACCTGGTTTGTACATTAGCCGAACAGCAAGGCTAGTTCAAGATATGGTTGCCGTGATTTGCCTACGTGCCGAGGATGAAATCACGATTGATTCACTGTTTGAGGACTTAACTAGAAGTCTGAACTATCCAATTAACCCAGACGAAGTAGCCCAAAACCTTGCGCATCTACGGCGTTCAGGGTTAATCAGTATAGACTGGCGTAAGAGGACGATTAAACGTCAGGGAACGGTGAGGGATTACGTGACGAAAATTGTGATGGCACAGGCGGTTTGGCCGATAGTGTATGAGGATTGGCTGCGAATATACAAGTCAATTCAGGACCGTTATGAGGAAGCTAACGCTGAATATGTTGAACTGTTAACGCAAAAACAACGCTGAGAAGGTGGAGAGGCGTTTACTGTGCAACGCCCATGGTATTGCCGACGCCTACAATTATCACTTTGTCGCCTTCTTTGGTGCGTTCCAAAATAACCCGTTTAAGCACGATTGTAACTTCGTCAGCTGCCTTGGTTATTGCAGGTGTCATTGGCGCCAAGACTTCCTTTATTGATTGTTTGACGACTACGGCGTAAACTGGAACTTTGAATTTTGCTGCTGCTTCCTCTATCTTGAATTGTTCAAGTCCTGGACCGCCGATTGCTGGACCGATACCTTCGGATACGCTGCCTGATTCTTCACCTTCAAGTTTAAGCGCTGCATCAACCATGATGACTAACGTGATTTTGCCGTTGTTTGTTTCAATTAGCCTCTCTAAGGCGTCTCCAGCTTTGCCAACGGTTCCCCCTGGACCTTTAGCTTTGACTACAATTACGTTTCTGCCTTCAATGGTTGTTTCGCAGGCGACGGTTTCCTTGGATACCTCAAACTTTTCTTTGTCTTGCATTAGTTTTGAAGCAGTTAAGGGTCCTATGCCGTCTCCGATTGGTTTACCCTGCTTAAATGCGTCAGTAAAAGCAGCGTACGCTTCAGCTTCCTCCATCAGCGAGGGAAGTTTCATCTGGATTTCCATCATAGTAAATTGTGAGCCTCCCTCTTTTTTGCCTAAAATGTAAAATTGGCGAACGTAACGGTACATCTTGTTGAGTTCCTGTGCAACTTCGACGAGGTTTTGTAGGTTCTGCAGTTGCTCTTCGCTGGCTTGTGGCGCAATTGTTTTGATTTCGTCTCTTACACGTTGGTCTGTGTTGTCTAGTATGTGTTGGTATCGTTTGGTTACTCCTGCTGGATCCATTGTTGAGGGTCTGATGGTGAAAAATTGAAGTAGCCTGTCTATGCGTGCATGGACGTTTTTTTCTTTGGCGCTGTCTTTAGGTATGGCTGTGAGGATGTCTTGTTTGGCTCTGTCTTTCATGTTGCCCAGTTTTGTTAAGGCTTTTGAGAGGGTACGTGTTGTGCGGAAGCTTTGGATTCTTGCTGGGAAGAAGAATATGAAGATAAAGAACACCATGTATAAGACTTGCATTATAGTGCCAAGTACATCGGTTGTTGCTGACATTTTATTTTTCCTCTTGTTTTGTTTTTTCCTTTTTTTCTATTTGTGATAGTTGCTTGTTAATCTGTAACATTTGCTCTTGCATGTTTTTTATCATTTTCTCAAGTTGAGAGCGTTTATGTTCCAGAACGCTTTTGCTGTCTTCTGGTTTGCATTTGCCCTCTTCAAGGAATATAGCAAATGGAGTTTTCATGAACTCTTTTTGGTTAACTTCCACGTCCAGCACATCTTTCATGTACTCTTTAAACAGGTTGGCTATAGTGTTGACAAGCTGGCTTTCTTTTTCCAGCGTTCTCTCGAGTACTTTTTTCCCTGTCTTGGTTATCTGGTAAATTTTCCTTTTTCTTTTGGTTTCCTTGTCCCACTCGCCAGTGATGTAGCCCGAGTTTTCAAGGTCTTGCAGGATAGGGTAAATGCCGCCTGCGGTTGGTTTCCAGAAACCGCTGGTTCTTTCGTCTACGGCTTTCATCATTTCGTAGCCGTGGTGGGGTTTTTTGTTTAGCAGGATTAGGACTGCTATTCTTATGTAGCCTTTCTGTGTTTCTTTTAGCCAGTCGGCGGCTTTTTCTTCAACTTGCATCGGCATTGGCGCTTCACAGGGTTACAATTTCAATATTCCAAGGGGTATATATGTTTTGACTAAATATATTGCTAAGAAATAACGTTAGCTTTAGCAACTGAAAAGCATAAATTAGGCGGCAAACAAGTAGCAGGTAAAACGTTCTCCCAAAAAAACCTTAATGGAAAGGGATAAGTATGGATTCCAAAGCTGCAATAATAGTTGGTTGCTGGTTCTCCTTAGCCATTATAGCTTCAGTTTACATGATAGTGTTTGCCAGCAAGCTCTCCGACATTTTGTTTGGAGTGTTCTTGCCAGTTGGAGCGTTGGTTCTTGTGGGCTTAATTGTCACTTTCCTGTTTGCTCCAAAAGAAAGAAATGAACAAAAAATTCCATAATATAGCAGGAATAGTCTACTTCAAATCTCTGCTAATTACCTTAAGTTAAACGCAGGTAGCCTTGAAAAATAAACTCTTTCATCCCTGCTTTATAAAAGGGGAGGGGTCTATTGCGAGAGCAACAGACTTTTCCAACATAGCGCAATTTCGCCTTTATATAAGGGGGGCTATAGAAAAAAATCGCAACAAAGGACAGCAACCTTATGGCGCAAACCGCAACCAGCCAGCAAACTCAACATCAGTCAACCAAAAAATGCAACGCTTCTTCCACGAGGCTGACCCAAAAATCTAACGGTAAACTTTCTATCAATAACTCATGCTTGGGCTTGTTTTGCCGCCTCTTTCTGCAAATTAAGCAATTGACTGGCAATGCTGGTTAAAATGATAACTGCAAAGGCGATTGCGGCAATACCAATCTTGTATCCCACGTCAATATCAAAATAGAAAATCGCAAACATGGAAACAACCATCAACCCTAAAACTAACGCTTCTTGAATAACGCCAAAATTCTTTAACGCGTTTCCAAAACTCACACCAATCACCTATGCTTCATTGAAGCATTCACACGCAAACATATTTAATTTTCCCTCAAACAAAATCCGTTTTCTCAGCCTCCTCCCAGAGACAATCAAAACAATCTTGAGAAACAGCTGCAAGAGCAAATAAAACAATATAAATTCGTCGCTATCCAAACAGGTTAACCTATAATTTGTCAGCATTAGCGTAAAACAGTTGGATTAAGCTTTTATACGTATGTTGAGGAAAGATGTTAAAGAATAACCCTTCAAGCGAGGATAAAGACTGAATTGCCCTACATAAAAAAAATCGAGTTAAAAGGCTTCAAGTCTTTCGGACCGCAAACCGTCAAAGTAAACCTAGATAAAGGTTTCACAGCCATCACAGGCCCCAACGGAAGCGGCAAAACCAACATCATGGATGCTCTGCTTTTCTCGCTTGGAGAATTAAGCACAAGAAGAATGAGAGCAGACAACGCTGCAAGACTAATTTTTCACGGGTCAGAAAAAGGCGGCTTAGAAAAATCGAAAATGGCAAAAGTCGTCGTTCAATTTGATAATACAGACGGTTTAATGCCTGTTGACACAACAACCGTTACAATTTCGCGGGAAGTTTATCGGAACGGTCAAAGTGTGTATAGGTTAAATGGCAGAAGAATGTCTCGTTCCCACATTATAGAAACACTTTCTATGGCTGCAATCAGCAGCATGAGCCAAAACATCATTCCACAGGGCACCATCACACGGTTAACAGAAATAACACCTTTAGACCGCAGAAAAATAATTGAGGAACTCATCGGCATTGGACAGTATGATGCTGAAAAAGCTGAAGCTGAAGAAAAACTACGTTCCGCCGACATTTCCATCCGCACAGCAATGGGACGAATTGACGAGGTGCAAAAACGCCTCGACGACCTAGAAAGAGAACGCAACCAGCTTTTACGCTATAATTTTATTCAAGAAGAAACCAAAAAGTTTCAAGCCATAAAAATCTCAAGCGAAATAACCAGTTTAACAACTAAACTTCAGGAATCTGCAGTTCAAACTGACAAGGTAAAAGCTCGCGTGGACAAGCTAAAAGAGCAACGTGACATACGCCGAGGCAAACGTCATGACATTGAAGGCGAATGGCGTAAACTAAGCGGTGAAACTCTTGAAGAAGGCGGTTCTCAAGTTCTTAAAGTCCAGATATCCATTGGCGAACTCAAGTCTAAACTAACCGAGTTGTCTACACAAATAAGTTCAGGACAGGCAAGTCTTGAAAGCCTAAAACGTGTAGCCTTAAACAATCAAGGACATAACGAATCAATCAGAAACGAAATTCAAGAAAACCGGTTAAAAATAAGAGCTTACCGAAGAGAGTACGATAAACTTCAAGCTCAAATCGCAGAAAAAAGCAGTGCTCATGAAGCCTTAGCAAAAGAAACTGCTCAGCTTTGGGAAAACTTGGGCGATAACAACCAGAAAATTCGAAGTTGCCAGATGCAGATTGAAAGCCACACTAAACGTCTCGCTTATCTTCGCTCAGAATACACTAAGGATAAGGCTGCAAGACGTACCTGTAGTGGGCGTCTCAAAAACCTTAATGTTCGTAAAGAAAAGTTCTTGACTAGCCTTGCGGAAATCGAGAAGTCACTTGTTGAACTTGATCAGGTGCAGCGTGACCAGAAAGCTCAGCTTAAAAATCTTGAACACACTATTGAACGTAAAGAGTCCCAAAAAGAGCTTGTTAAGAGAGAAATCTCTGATGCAGAACGCATAGCTCGTTCAGCGAAGGATGCAGTTATAGAGTTTGCTACACAAAAAGATTTAGCTGCCACAATAGCCGCTGAAGAAAAAGCCTTGCGAAGCATTGAAGAAATGGGTGACGTTGATGCCATTGCAGGCATACATGGCAGATTACGCAAGCTGATAAAAATCGATAAAACCTACAAGAAAGCCGTTGAAGCTGCCGCAACAGGCTGGCTTGACGCTCTGGTGGTGCGCGATGTTGACGCCGCTTTTATGTGCACTGAAACGCTTAGGCGCATGAAGCTTGGCAGGATAAAGATTATCCCGCTTCAAGGTGTCATCAGTCCAAAAAACAAGCTTCCGCCAATCCGAGAAGGCGTTATTGGCCCACTTTCAGCGTTCATGAAGTATGATAAGGCTCACGAGTATGCAGTAAACTATGTTTTCGGAGACACCATCGTTGTCGCAAACGATAAAACTGGCTTTGCCTTGTCAAACGATGGCTACAGAACAGTAACAGTCAGTGGCGACTTGTATGAACCAGGAGCGTTTGAGGGTGGATTTTATCGTGCTCCAATTGACTTTTCCACGATTATTCCAAGCGAAAATGCTCTAAAAAGCCTAGATGAAGCAGTCCAAG
Source organism: uncultured Candidatus Bathyarchaeia archaeon (assembly GCA_964391275.1). Classification (GTDB taxonomy): domain Archaea; phylum Thermoproteota; class Bathyarchaeia; order Bathyarchaeales; family Bathycorpusculaceae; genus Bathycorpusculum. The sequence continues at coordinate 2,119 of CAYMLF010000047.1, read as the reverse complement.
CGCTTCAAACTCATCTTGAACAAAGAAGCACTGACATTACAGGTATTGAAGAGGAAATTGAGCACACTAAAATTGAGATGACTCGCCTAAATGAGTTCATTAACACTCTAGAGCGGGAAATCGTGCGTATAAGACGCAGTATTAAGCGAACCCAAATCAACATACGGAATACAGAAAAGATTAGTGGTAAGCTTGAGCGGGAAATCGCTTCTTACAAAGGCCGCATGAGCATGTACATGTCAGAGCGCAACGCCATAAAGCGCTCGTTGCAGAAACTGCATTTGGAAATAGCGGATTTACGTAAGAAAACTGATGTTAGCCACATTCAAGACATGGAAGTGCAAAGAGAAAAACTGGGCGAAGAAATCAACACTTTAAGGCAAAATCTTGGCACAGTCCAAACCGAGATTTCTACTCGCCAGTCACAATTTGATAATGTTTTGCGTGTAGGTTATCAAAACGTCAAAATCCAATTATCAAAGGTTGAGCAGCAGCAAAGGAAAGTTGAAAAAGAAGTTACTGAAGCTCTGATTCAACGTGAAAACCTCAAGAAGGAACTTGATGATTTAGAGAGAAATCGGATTGAGCTTTCAAAGGCTGTTTTTTCGGCTAGGGAAGAATCTAAGAAATTCACTTCCCAAATTGATGCTATTGACACAGAACTTCGCCTGTTGGATGCTGAGTATGAACAAGCAGAGATGCTTCTAAACCAGCTCGCGTTAACTATCCAAACAAGCAACTTGCGTTTTCAGCAACTGCAAAGTCAACTTAAACAGTTCGGTTATGACCAGCCTATAGAGACTAACCAGAAGCAAGTGGAAGATGCTGACACAACCATTCGTATGATGCAGTTTGAGCTTGAACGCATCGGCGCAATTAACCAGCTTGCCCTCTCACACTATGCAGACCAGATTGCACGTTACCGAGAATTATCTGTACGCTTAAACGAGTTGGAGCGTGAAAAACAAGCTATCGTTGCTTTTATGGATGAAATTGAGGCAAAGAAACGCAGAATCTTCATGACTGCCTTTGAAAAAATTAACGCTTCGCTAAAAGGCTACTTTGAAAAGTTAACTGGCGGCGGAACAGCTTTCCTTAAGCTGGAAAACCCTGATGACCCCTTCACTGGCGGCATCGACATGATAGTGCAGTTTCCCAATAAACCCTCCATTGTTGTCAGTGGTGCCAGCGGTGGTGAACGTTCCGTTTCTGCAGTTAGCTTCATATTTAGCTTAAAAGAGTTCTCGCCTGCAGCCTTCTACATTCTTGACGAGGCAGACGCCCACTTAGACGCTTTCCACACTACAAAACTCGCTGAGTTGCTGCTTGAAGAGGCTTCAAGAACACAGTTCATCGTTATTAGTCTGCGTCCTGAAATGGTAAATAAAGCCCAGAAAGTTTACGGTGTCTATGAACGCAACGGCATCTCAAGCGTGGTAACAGCCAAGTTCCCACCTGAAACGCCAAAACAGGAGGCGCACAAGTAAGATGGCTTCATCAGCACCCTCTTCAACAGCGCCGACTCGCAGACCCTTTTATCTTCGTCCTCCATGGAACATCCTGTTCGAGTTAAGTAAGCTTGAAAAACTGACCCCTTGGAATGTAAACATCGCTTACCTTTTGCGTTCATTTCTTACTGAAATGGAGCATACAGGCAAGGTTGATTTTCGAGCATCAGGTGTTGCGTTGGATTCTTCAGCGTTAATTTACCTGATGAAGTCCAAGCTACTTTTAACCTTGCAAGAGCCGCCGCCACCACCAACACAGAGGTTGCCACCAGACTTTGTTCCGCCACCCCTGTTTTTACCCTTAAGGCACGAGTTAACCTCTACTACAATTCAGCATCTGCTTGAAGTGCTTGATGAGGTTTTGAAAGGTGAAAAAATGCTTCGCCTTGACCGCGCGGTTGCGCAGGCACCGGTTTTGCCAGCGGTCTCTGATTTGCTTCCTCAATTTGATAAGTATATGGCTGAACTTGAGTTACAAGTTGACCAGTTATACGCTATTTTATGTGAGAAGGTAAAGGGTAAAGGTATCATTGACTTCTCAACTCTTTCAAAAGGTGCAACTCGTATAGAAGCCTTAAGAATGTTCATTTACTTGTTATTCCTTGCGCAAG